>NZ_JBHTLQ010000005.1:0-147684 GCF_042679085.1 Phenylobacterium conjunctum
GGGCTCGACGGCGCAGGCCGGGGCGGCGTCATCGGCGCAGGGGCGGATGCCTGTTGCGCCAAGCTGCTCGGCGCGGACGCGGGCGGGGGCGCCGGCGGGGCCGGACGGGGCTCAAGCCGCGCCGACGCCGCCCGCGACTGCTCGAAATAGGTCGTAAAGACGCATTGGGCGTAGACCTTCAAGGCCCGCATCATATTGGGGGCGCGCACCTTGCCCGCCCGGTCTTCAGCAACCTCGACGGCGATCAGCTCGTCAAAATTCTCTCCGACTTGCGCCAGGGCGTTTGTCTCATCCGCAGGGGTGATCAGCTTGCCGCCCCCTTGGGCGAGCCCTGACTTGTAGGGGGCCATGAGCCCCGGCCCGAAGTCCACCATGAGGGCGCGGAACTCCTCGTGGTGGCCCGGAACTCTGGCGTCAGCCTTGGCGAGGTCCAGGTCAACGCCCCGCTCTACTGCGGACCACTGCGTCGGGCAGTAGGCGTCCAGCTCCTGGAGCGTGACCGACAAGCCTCGCACCTCGGCCGAAGCCGGCGCCGCCCAAAGCGCCGCCACGGCCACCAATCCGGCCCATCCCGTCATCTTCATCACGCGTCCCCCGCTGGCTTCCAAAGGGAGGGCAGCGGGGGCATGGCGTCTACCAAGGCGAAGTTGTCGCGCGCGACCTATGCTCGCCACGGGGCGGCTTTGATCTGCATCTATGAGCCGTCCCTCAGGCTGGCCCCGCGCCGCCTCAGCGCGCGGACGTGAGCGTCACGGCCGCCGCCGCGAGGGCTGCGATCCGCATCAGGCTCTGGCGATAGCGCGTCGCCGGGACCGGTTCGCCCGCTTCGGACTTGGCGCCCCTGGCGGCCTCCAGGACAGACGCGATCAAGGCATCGGCGTCGTGCCCGAACCGGGCCAGGGTGATCTCGCCACGATCCAGCGCCAGATTGCACAGCGCGGTCAGCCGCGCCGCATAGGTCGCGTCCGCCGCGCTGGCGATGTCCGCCCCCACAGTCATGCGCGTGACGCCCAGTTCGACCAGATGCTCGGACGCGCCATAGCGTTCGTGCATCCAGCCGTAGTTGGCCTCCAGCAGCCCCGCCAAGGCCTCGTGAAACCCAAGGCCCTGGGCCTCCACCGCCGTGCAGCGACGGTTCACCTCCTCAAGGTTCCGGGTCTGCATGGCGCGGAACACCGCCGCCTTGCCATCGAAGTAGAGATAGAGCGTGCCCTTGGCGACGCCGGCCTCGCGGGCGATGTCGTCCATCGAGGTGCGCCTGTAGCCGAAGCGGGAGAACAGTTTCTCACCCGCCGCGACGATCGCTTCCGCCTTGTCCCGCTCGGTACGCGCCTGAACCATGCCCCTTGATTGCAGCCTGCCGGCTTGACTTCAAGTCAGGCCTGTCCAAACTGACCGAAATCATCAAATTGGTCATTTCGTCGGGAGGCGCACATGGAACGTCGCAAATTGGGCAAGGCGGGGCCGGAGGTCTCGGCGATCGGTCTGGGCTGCATGACCATGAGCCCGGTCTATGGTCAGACCCTGGACGAGGCCGAGGCCCTGGCCACCCTGGGGCGCGCCCTGGACCTCGGCGTGACCTTCTGGGACACGGCCGACGTCTACGGCATGGGCCACAACGAGCAGCTGATCGGCGGCTTCCTGAAGGGCCGTCGCGACGCCGTGTTCCTGGCCACCAAGTTCGGGATCACCCGGGCGGGCGTGAACGGCGATCCGGCCTATGTGGAGCAGGCTTGCGACGCCAGCCTGCAGCGGCTGGGGGTCGAGGCCATCGATCTCTTCTATCTGCACCGCGCCCAACCGGGCCGCCCCATCGAAGAGACGGTCGAGGCCATGGCCAAGCTGGTGAAGGCCGGCAAGGTCCGCCATCTGGGCCTCTCTGAGGTCTCGCCCCAGACCCTGGAGCGGGCCTGCAAGGTCCACCAGATCACCGCCGTCCAGAGCGAATACTCCTTGTGGACCCGTGACCCGGAGGCCGGCGTTCTGGAGGCCTGCGAGCGGCTGGGGGTTGGGTTCGTGCCCTACAGCCCCCTGGGCCGCGGCTTCCTCACCGGCGAGATCCGCAGTCCGGACGATTTCGAAGAGGGCGACTGGCGGCGTGGCAATCCGCGTTTCCAGGGCGAGGCCTTCGCCCGGAATCTGGGCCTGGTCGACAAGGTCCGCGCCCTGGCCGAGGCCAAGGGAGTGACGCCGTCCCAGCTGGCCCTGGCCTGGGTGATGGCGCGCAACCCGCACATCGTCCCGATCCCGGGGACGCGGCGGCGGAAATATCTGGAAGACAACGCCGGGGCCGTGAACGTGGCGCTCAGCGCCGCGGAGCTCGCCGAGATCGACGCGGCCTTCCCGCCGGACCTGGACGCCGGCCAGCGCTATCCCGACGCCATGATGGGCGCGCTGAACGGGTAAACACGCTCCCTCTCCCCGCAGGCGGGGAGAGGGCTGGAGTGAGGGGAACGGCGGTCAAGCGGGCTCGGCGTATCAAGCCCAGGTGAGGCGCGTTCGCGTGGCGGGCCCCCTCACCCTGACCCCCTCCCCGAGGGGAGAGGGAACTTGAGTCACTCCGCCTTAGGAGCCTGGCCGGTGATCATCTCGACCAGTTCGGGGCGGATATTGTCCGTGCCTTTTTCGACCATGTGCTGGACGATCCGGGCGCCGACGGCGGCCTGCATCTGGCCGGTGAACTCAGCCTTGTTGCGCTTCACCCAGTCGATCGAGGCGACGCGGTTCTCGTTCAGGCCCTGGAAGCGCGGGGCCACGTGGCGGGCGAACAGCTCGTAGGACTTCTTGGTGGCCGCGAAGTCCGCCCAGTTGTGGGCCATGAACAGGAAGGCGCCGAAGCCGCCCGACTGCTCCATCAGCTGCTCGATGCGGGCGGCGGCGTCGTCCGGGGTGCCGATCACGGCCATGCCGCTTTCGACCATCCGGTCGATGGGATCGCCGTCGCCGGCCGGGATCACCGGCAGGTTGGCGATCTCGCTGAAGTAATAGGCCCACTTTTCAAGGCCGTAGCGGACGTCCTTGTAAGCCTGCTCCTTGGTCTCGGCGATGTGCATCGGCCCGACCAGGCGCCAGCCCGAACGGTCCATGGTCTTGCCGTAGGTCTTGGCCTGCTCTTCCGCGATGGCCCAGTTGGAGGCCAGCGCATTGAAGGCGGCGGTGGAGGTCGCGCCCAGGGACAGAAGGCTCGCGCCATGCTTGCCGGCCGCGCGCGCGCCGGTCGGCGAGACCTGGCTGGCCACCGCGATCTCGACGCTCGGACGCGAATAGGGGGTCATCTGCAGGCGGGCTTCCGCCAGCTCGAACCACTCGCACTTATAGGTGACGGTCTCGCCGTTCAGCAGCTGGACCAGCACGTCCAGGGCCTCGTCCATTCGGTCCCGCTGCTTGGAGGCCGGGATGCCCATCATGAAGGCGTCGGACACCAGGGCGCCGGGGCCCACCCCGAACATCACCCGGCCGCGGGTCATGTGGTCGAGCTGGTTGATGCGGTCGGCCAGCATCAGCGGGTGGTGATAGGGCAGGGAGGAGACGCCGGTGCCCAGCTTGATGTGCTTGGTGCGCTCGGCCGCGGCGGCGATGAACAGTTCGGGGGAGGCGATCAGCTCATAGGCGCCGGAATGGTGCTCGCCGATCCAGGCCTCCTCGTAGCCCAGCTTGTCCAGCCACTCGACCAGCTCCATGTCGCGGTGCAGGGCGAGGGTCGGGTTCTCGTCGATGGGATGGAAGGGGGCGATGAACGCCCCGAAACGTAGCTTTGCGCCGGCCATGATGGGGGTCCCCCTAAAGATTATAGTTGGCTCTAAGTTAGCCCGGAGCGGCCGGTCTGCCTAGCCCGTCATACCCATTATTCGAATTTGGACGCCTCCGAAATCCTTGCTGCGTATGGGACGGGGAGCTTCCGCGAGGTGACCGCGGGTAGGTCGCCTTGTGGCGGGCGGCCTCGGATCATGGTCTCAAGCTTTGGAAAAGCCTCGGTTCATGGCAGGGAAACGGCGTCTGGCCCGGCCCGAAGGATCCACCGCTTGAACTATCGCCACGCCTTCCACGCCGGCAACTTCGCCGACCTCGTCAAGCACGCCGCCCTGCTGGACCTGCTCAAGCGCCTGATGGCCGAGCGGGAGCCGCTGAGGATCATCGACACCCACGCCGGCCGTGGCCTCTATGACCTCGGCGGGGCGGAGGCCAAGCGCTCGGGCGAGGCGGAGCAGGGGGTGTTGAAGCTGATGCAGGCGCCTGGCCTGCCGGCCGCGATCGCGCCCTTGCGGGCGGCGGTGCTGCGGCTGAACAAGGGCGGGACGGCGCGGCTCTATCCCGGCTCGCCGCTGCTGGCCGCGGAGGCCCTGCGGCCGGGCGACACCTATCTGGGCTGCGAGCTGCGCAGCGAGGAGCACGGCGCGCTCAAGGTGGCGCTGAAGGACCGGGCCGGGGTCAGCACCCTGTGCGCCGACGGCTTCCAGACCGCCGCCGACCAGGTCCCGGCCTCCGGCCCCGCCCTGGTGCTGATCGACCCGCCCTTCGAGCGCGGCGATGACTACGACAATATCGTCCAGACCCTGGCCGCCGTGGCCCGGCGCAATTCGCGCGCCGTAGTGATGATCTGGCTGCCGTTGAAGGACCTGGAGACCTTTGACGGCTTCCTGCGCGAGGCCGAGGAGGCCGGGGCGGGCCCGCTGCTGGTGGCCGAGGCGCGCATGCGGCCCTTGACGGATCCGATGAAGATGAATGGCTGCGCCCTGGTGGTGGCCCGCGCTCCGGACGGCTTCGCCCAGGTGCTGGACAGCCTGTGCGCCTGGACTGTGCAGACCTTGGGGCAAAAGGGCGTGGCCAAGGTCTGGACGGCCCGGTAACGCGATTTTGCATGTGCGAACTAGCGGGCTGGTTTATGTTGCGACGCACAATAGCCGTCTGCCAGGAGCCCGTTCGTCCATGTTGACGTCAAAGCTGTTCGAGACCCCCGATCCCGCCAAGCGCCTGAACTTCCAGGTCGGCGTCGCCTCGCCCCTATGGGGCCTCTATGCCGGCATGGCGTCGGCCGGCGTCGCCTATTGGTGGCTGGCCCGCTGGCGCCAGGCGACCAACCTCGAGGCCCTGCTGCCGGCCGCGTCCGAGGCGCAGCCTGAGCCGCAGGTTGAGACCGCGCCTGAGCCGGTGATCGAAGCCGTCGCCGAGCCCGTCGTTGAATTGACCCCCGAGCCGGTGCTTGAGGCCGCCCCTGAGCCGGTGGTCGAGGCCGCTCCGGAACCGACGCCGGAGCCGGTGCTGGAAGCGGCGCCCGAGCCGGTCCTCGCGCCCGGCCCGGCGGCGCCGAAGAAGTCCAAGGCCAAGCCCGCCGCCGAGGCGTAGCCAAGCGCGGCGGCGCGCATTACTTCTCCGTCGCGAACGGGGGAGGGGTTGCGTGCTGAAGCGGCTGATGGACATAGGGGGCGCGGGCCTGGGCCTGCTCATCCTGTCGCCGCTGCTGCTGCTGATCGGCCTGGCCGTGCGGTTGGAATCGCCCGGTCCGGCCCTGCACTGGTCGCGCCGGGTCGGGCGGGATAACCGCATCTTCCGGATGCCCAAGTTCCGCAGCATGCGCACCGACGCCCCCGACGTGGCGACCCATCTGCTGCCGGACCCGGAACGTTGGATCACGCCGCTCGGCGGCCGCCTGCGCCGGACGAGCCTGGACGAACTGCCCCAGCTGTGGAGCGTGTTGGTCGGTGACATGAGCCTGGTGGGGCCCAGGCCCGCCCTGTTCAACCAGGACGACCTGGTCGCCCTGCGCACGGCGGCGGGGGTTCATACGCTACGGCCGGGCCTGACCGGGTGGGCGCAGGTCAATGGGCGCGACGAGATCCCCATCGCCGAGAAGGCCCGCCTGGACGCTGAGTACCTGGCGCGGCGCTCGATCTGGATGGATATCGGCATCATCCTGCGCACGGCGCGCACAGCCCTGTCCGGCCGGGGCATCCGTCACTGACCTGACGCGCTTCGGTGATTGACCTGACGGCGGCGGCGCCAGCACTCTCGCAATCAAAGAGAATCCAAGGAGCGTTTCCATGAGCCTCATCCGTCGCAACCGTCCGGCCGCCCTCGCGCTGGGCGTGGTCCTGGGGCTCGCCGTGGGCGGCGGCGCGGCCTTCGCCGCGGTCGACGCCGGCAAGGTCGTCGCCAGCCGCATCGATGGCTTCAAGAAGATGGGCGCGGCCTTCAAGGGCCTGAACGATGGCCTCAAGGCCGATGCGCCGGACGTAAAGGCGCTGCAGGCCAACGCCAAGACCGTCAACCAGTACGCCAAGCAGGTGGGCAAGTGGTTCCCCGCTGGCACTGGTCCCTCGAGCGGCGTGAAGACCCGCGCCAAGGCCGAGATCTGGTCGGACGCCGCCGGCTACAAGGCCGCGGTCGCCAAGCTGGAGGCTGAGGCCGCCAAGCTGGAAAGCGTCGCCAAGACCGGCAATGTCGATGCGATCAAGGACCAGGCCAAGGCCCTGGGCGGCGCCTGCGGCGGCTGCCACAAGGTCTATCGCGGTCCTGAGGCCTGAGCATGAGCGAGCCCGCCGCCGGCCCCGTCCGCCTCTGGGACGCTCCGACCCGCATCTTCCACTGGTCGCTGGTGGTGCTGATCCTGGTCTCTTGGCTGACCGCCGGGAAGCAGATGGATGTGCACCGGCTGTCGGGCTACGCGGTGCTGGGGCTGGTGGTGTTCCGGCTGTGGTGGGGCGTGGCCGGAGGCTCCACGGCTCGCTTCGCCAGCTTCCTCAAGGGACCTAAGACGACCCTGGCCTATGTCCGCGGCCTGGGCGCCCGCACCTCCAGCGACATCGCGGGCCACAACCCGATGGGCGCCTGGAGCGTGGTGCTGATGATCCTGGTGCTGGCGGTGCAGGTGACGCTGGGCCTGTTCGCCGTGGACATCGACGGTATCGAGAGCGGGCCGTTGTCCGACCTGGTCGATTTCGACACCGGCCGGGCCATGGCTGAGGCTCATGAGCTGAGCTTCCGCATCCTGCAGGGCCTGATCGTCCTGCACCTGGCGGCCATCGCCTACTATCGGTTCTGGAAGAACGAGAACCTGGTGGCGGCCATGATCACCGGCCGTCGGCGCTTTGAAAGCGCGGTGGTTCCTCTGAAGTCGGCTCCGCTCTGGAGCCTGGCCGTCGGCGTGGCGCTCGCCGTCGCCGTGGCCTATGCGGCCGCCAAGGGCTTCCGCTTCTAGAGACATCCCGCCGCCTGGAAGCGGCGGGAGCTCAATCGTCCTTAGCCGGCGGAGCCGCGCAGGCAGGTCAGCCAGGCGTCTTCCCGGGCCTTTTCAGCGGCGCGCAGGGCGGTCTCGGCGTCGCGCACGGCGGCGTCGTGCTTGCGCCATTCCAGCACCGCGCCCTCACGGGCGGCGCGAGCGCCTTCCAAGGTCTCGAAGCGGGCGAGCACGGCGCGCATGGAGTAGTTCACCGGCGGGCCCACGGTCTCGCGGTCCGGATAGACACCGGTGATGGAGTCGGCCGTCTCCTTCTCGATCAGGAAGACGTCGGCCCAGCCGGCGTGGTGACGCATAAGGGCCCAGGGGCGGGCGATCCCGTCGCTCATCGATAACTCCTCGAATCCGCATCGGCGGCGTTTGGCGCGAGCCTAGATTGCGCCGCGCCGAAGTGAAATCCGTTTCCCCCGATCAGGCGCGACAGGTCAAGGGCGTCCGCGGGCTCAGGTCGCGCGCAGATCCCGGAAAGCCAGGACCTGGCCGGCGGCGCCGACGCCGGTCCTCGGGCAATCCCGCCTCAGGGCGCAGAGGTGGCAGGCCGGGTCGAAGTGGTCGCAGATCGACTGGCCATGGGTTTTCATCAGACAGTGCAGCTCTCGCAGGTCCCCAGCCGTCCAGGTCGCCGGAACCTGCGACATCAGCCGCAAATGCGCCTCCTGGGCGTCGCCGCGGCCCACCAGGCCCAGCCGCCGCGCGACCCGGGCCACATGGGTGTCCACCACCAGCACCGGACGGTCCAGGGTGGAGAAGTTGAGCGTCGCCGCCGCGGCCTTGGCGCCCACGCCTGGCAGGCTCATCAGCCAGGCCATGGCCACAGACACCGGCTCCTGCGCCAGGACGTCGAGATCCAGGCCGCCCCGCTTCAGGAGCAGCACCCGGACCAGCACCGGCAACTGCCGCGCCTTGCGGTCGGCGAAGGTCACCGGATCGATGATCTGCTCCAGCTCGCCGACGTCCGCCTCGGCCAGCCTGGTCCAGTCCTCCATGGCCGCGCGCAGGCGCATGAAGGCCGCCCAGCTCACCTCCTCATAGGTTCGCGCCGACAGCACGGCGTGGATCAGTTGCGACACTGGATCGAGGCGCACAGGCGCGACCTGGGGGCCCAGCAGCGCGCGCAGGCGGTCCCGCAGGGCGGGTAGGTGCGAGGGGAGGGCGAGGCTGACTTGCATGCGGTCACGCTAGAACAAAAAGAGAACTTTTGTAAATCCCCGGCGACGCGGTACGAAGGGGCAAACAGGGGAGGGGCGAATGCAGCCTGTGTCGGTCTCGGACTATCGCGAAGGGGCGCGCCGTCGCCTGCCGCCCATGTTCTTCGAGTACATCGACGGCGGCTCCTACGCTGAGGTGACGCTGAAGCGGAACGTCGAGGATCTGGAGGCGATCGCGCTGCGCCAGCTGGTCATGCGCGACATGACCAGGATCAGCACCGAGGTTCAGACCCTGGGCCAGACCCTGTCCATGCCGCTGGGCCTGGCGCCCGTCGGCATGGCCGGCATGTACGGTCGTCGCGGCGAGACCCAGGCGGCGCGGGCCGCGGCCAGCGCCGGCGTTCCCTTCTGCCTCTCGACGGTCGGCGTCTGTTCGGTGGAGGAGGTGGCGGCCACCGGGACAGCGCCCTGGTTCCAGCTCTATATGCTCAAGGACCGGGGCTACATGCGCGAGCTCCTGGGCCGAGCCAAGGCGGCCGGTTGCCCGGTGCTGGTCTTCACCGTCGACCTGCCCCTGCCGGGCGCGCGCTATCGCGACGTGCGCTCGGGCTTCAGCGGGGCCACAGGGCTGTCCGGCCTGTTGAACACCGGCTGGCAGGGGGCGACCCATCTGGACTGGTTCTGGGACGTCTTCGTCAACGGCAAGCCGCACACCCTGGGCAATGTCCAAAGTGCGGTCACGGAGGGGCGTCGGGTCAACGACTTCCTGGGTTGGATCGCCCGCAATTTCGACCGCTCGGTCACCTGGAAGGATCTCGATTTCGTGCGCGAGATCTGGGACGGCCCGATTGTCATCAAGGGCGTGCTGGACCCGGTCGACGCCCGCGAGGCGGTGAAGGCGGGCGCGCAAGGGCTGGTGGTCTCCAACCACGGCGGCCGCCAGTTGGACGGCGTGAAGTCGTCGATCTCGGCCCTGCCCAGGATCGTGGACGCCGTGGGCGGGGACCTTGAGGTGTTCATGGACGGCGGCGTGCGCTCGGGCCTGGACGTGCTCAAGGCCCTGGCCCTGGGCGCCAAGGCCTGCTTCATCGGTCGCCCCTGGGCCTATGCGTTGGGCGCGGGCGGCGAAAAAATGATCGCCAAGATGCTCGGAACCCTGCGCAGCGAGCTGGTCACGGCCATGATCCTGACCGGCTGCGACGACGTGCGGCAGGCCAACAAAGCGTTGCTCGACGTCACGACTTAGAAAAACTTTTCAAAACCGGAGTTTCAGACCCATCGACAAGGGTCGATCTTGCCGCTAATGGCGCGCTCGACGGGCGTCTGACGGCCGGGGTTCTCGGCCGTCTTTCGGCGTGCCTGGAACCCAGGCTCTGGCCCATAGTGAAAGACGAAGTGAGGGGATGCTGATGGGAGCTCCGGAACGGCAAGGTCTTTACGACCCGCGCAACGAACATGATGCGTGCGGTGTGGGGTTTGTGGCCAATATCAAAGGCCGCAAATCGCATGAAGTCGTGGCCTGCGGCCTGGAGATTCTGATCAATCTCGACCACCGCGGCGCGGTGGGCGCGGACCCGCTGGTCGGCGACGGCGCGGGGATTCTGATTCAGATCCCGGACGGCCTGCTGCGCGACTGGGCGTCTAAGGAAGGCGTCGACCTGCCCGAGCCCGGCCACTACGCCGTGGCCATGTGCTTCCTGCCGCAGGACGAGGAGACGCGCACCGTCGCCGTCCAGCAGTTCGAGCACTTCCTGCGTGTCGAAGGCCAGCGCTTCATCGCCTGGCGCGACGTGCCCGTGAACACCAAGGGCCTGGGCGAGGCCGTGCTGGCCCAGATGCCGGTGATCCGCCAGGCCATCGTCGGCCGCGGCCCGAACATCAAGGACCAGGACCACTTCGAGCGGAAGCTGCTGACCATCCGCAAGCAGCTCCAGAACCCGCTGGCCGAGCTGGCGGTGAAGAAGAACCTGCCGGGCTTGACCCAGCTCTACCTGCCGTCCTTCTCAACCCGCACGGTGGTCTATAAGGGCCTGCTGCTGGCCGACCAGGTGGGCTCGTTCTACGAGGACCTGTCCAACCCGCTGACCGAGAGCGCGCTCGCCCTCGTGCACCAGCGCTTCTCGACCAACACCTTCCCGTCCTGGAAGCTGGCCCACCCGTACCGGTTCATCGCCCACAACGGCGAGATCAACACCGTGCGCGGCAACGTGAACTGGATGAACGCCCGCCGGCGTTCACTGGAAAGCGACCTGCTGGGGCCGGACCTGAACAAGATGTGGCCGCTGATCCCGCACGGCCAGTCGGACACCGCCTGCCTGGACAACGCGCTCGAGCTGCTGGTGGCCGGCGGCTATCCGCTGGCGCACGCGGTGATGATGCTGATCCCCGAGGCCTGGGCGGGCAACCCGCTCATGGATCCCAAGCGGAAGGCCTTCTACGAGTACCACGCCGCCCTGATGGAGCCGTGGGACGGCCCCGCCGCGGTGGCCTTCACCGACGGCCGCCAGATCGGCGCGACCCTGGACCGCAACGGCCTGCGTCCGGCCCGCTTCGTCGTCACCGACCAGGACCATGTGATCATGGCCTCGGAAGTCGGCGTGCTGACGGTTCCGGAAGAGCGGATCGTGCGCAAGTGGCGACTCCAGCCCGGCAAGATGCTGCTCATCGACATGGAAGAGGGCCGCATCATCGAGGACGAGGAGATCAAGCGCTCCCTCGCCGAAGCCGAGCCCTATGAAGAGTGGCTGGCCAACACCCAGTTCAAGCTGGAAGACCTGGGCGGCGTGCCCGCCGCCGAGGCCCCGGCCAACGCCCCGGCCAGCCTGCTCGATCGCCAGCAGGCCTTCGGCTACACCCAGGAAGATCTGCAGTTCTTCCTGGAGCCGATGGCGTCCACGGGCGAGGACCCGGTGGGCTCCATGGGCGCCGACGTGCCGATCGCGGTGCTCTCCAAGCGCCCGAAGCTGCTCTACGAGTATTTCAAGCAGAACTTCGCCCAGGTCACGAACCCGCCCATCGACCCGATCCGCGAGGAACTGGTCATGAGCCTGGTCTCGATGATCGGCCCGCGCCCGAACCTGCTTGGCCGTCAGGCCGGCGCCCACAAGCGCCTGGAAGTCTCCCAGCCGATCCTCACCAACGAGGACCTGGCCAAGATCCGCTCGATCAACGAGCTGCTCGACGGCGCCTTCCGCACCGCCACCCTCGACGCCACCTGGCCGGCCGAGGAAGGCCCCGCGGGCCTGGAATGGGCGCTGGACCGTCTGTGCCGTCAGGCGACCGACGCCGTGCTCGCCGACATGAACATCCTGATCCTGTCGGATCGCGAGACCTCGCCGGACCGCATCCCGATCCCGGCGGCCCTGGCCACCGCGGCTGTGCACCATCACCTGATCCGCCAGGGCCTGCGCATGCAGACCGGCCTGGTGATCGAGACCGGCGAAGCCCGCGAAGTGCACCACTTCTGCGTCCTGGCCGGCTATGGCGCCGAAGCCGTGAACCCCTATCTGGCCTTCGAGACCCTGGAGCAGATCCGCGAGCGCAGCGGGCTGTCGATCTCGGCCTATGACGTCCGCAAGAACTACATCAAGGCCGTCGGCAAGGGCATCCTGAAGGTCATGTCCAAGATGGGCATCTCGACCTACCAGTCCTATTGCGGCGCCCAGATCTTCGACGCCGTCGGCCTGTCTTCGGAGCTGGTCGACCACTACTTCACCGGCACCTCGACCACCATCGAGGGCGTCGGCCTGCACCAGGTGGCGGAAGAAGCCGTTCGTCGCCACCGCGACGCCTTTGGCGACAACCCGATCTATGCCGACATGCTGGACGTGGGCGGGACCTACGCCTTCCGCCTGCGCGGCGAGGCCCACGCCTGGACCCCGGAAACGGTCGGCCGCCTGCAGCACGCCGTCCGCGGCAACCTGCCGGAGGAATACAAGGCCTTCGCCCGCGGCATCAACGAGCAGTCGGAACGCCTGCTGACCATCCGCGGCCTGATGCGCTTCAAGACCGCCGAGACTGCGATCCCGCTCGACGAGGTCGAACCGGCCAGCGAGATCGTCAAGCGCTTCGCCACCGGCGCTATGAGCTTCGGCTCGATCAGCCGAGAGGCCCACACCAACCTGGCCATCGCCATGAACCGGATCGGCGGCAAGTCGAACACCGGGGAGGGCGGCGAGGAGCCCGACCGTTTCGTGCGCATGCCGAACGGCGACTCCATGCGCTCAGCCATCAAGCAGGTGGCCTCGGGCCGGTTCGGCGTCACAGCCGAGTACCTGGTCAACGCCGACGACATCCAGATCAAGATGGCCCAGGGCGCCAAGCCCGGGGAGGGCGGCCAGCTGCCCGGCCACAAGGTCGACAAGAACATCGCCCGTGTCCGTCACTCGACGCCGGGCGTGGGCCTGATCAGCCCGCCGCCGCACCACGACATCTATTCGATCGAGGATCTGGCCCAGCTGATCCACGACCTGAAGAACGTGAACCCCAAGGCCCGCATCTCCGTGAAGCTGGTCTCGGAAGTCGGCGTGGGCACCGTCGCCGCCGGCGTCGCCAAGGCGCGCGCTGACCATGTGACCATCTCGGGCTTCGAGGGCGGCACGGGGGCTTCGCCGCTCACCTCGCTGACCCATGCGGGCTCGCCCTGGGAAATCGGCCTGGCCGAGACCCAGCAGACCCTGCTGCTCAACGGCCTGCGCACGCGGATCGCGGTCCAGGCCGACGGCGGCCTGCGCACCGGCCGTGACGTGGCGGTCGCCGCCCTCCTGGGCGCCGACGAGTTCGGCTTCGCCACCGCGCCGCTGATCGCCTCGGGCTGCATCATGATGCGTAAGTGCCACCTGAACACCTGCCCCGTCGGGGTGGCGACCCAGGACCCGGTGCTGCGCGCTCGCTTCACCGGCCAGCCCGAGCACGTCATCAACTACTTCTTCTTCGTGGCCGAAGAGCTGCGGGAGATCATGGCCTCCATGGGCTTCCGCACCGTGGCCGAGATGACCGGCCGGGTGGACCGCCTGGACATGCAGCCGGCCATCGATCACTGGAAGGCCGGCGGCGTCGACCTGTCGAAGATCCTGCACGCTGTGCCGGTGAACGACCCCTCGACCCTGTCCTGGCGCGACCGGCAGGACCACGGCCTGGACAAGGCGCTCGACAACAAGCTGATCGCCGACTCCGCCGACGCCATCGCCGGCAAGGGTCCGGTGCGCGGCGAATACGCCATCAAGAACATCAACCGCACCGTGGGCGCGATGCTCTCGGGCGAGGTGGCGCGGGCCCATGGCCACGCCGGCTTGCCTGAGGACACCATCCACCTGACCTTCAAGGGCCAGGCGGGCCAGAGCTTCGGCGCCTTCACGGCCCGGGGCGTGACCCTGGAGCTGATCGGCGACGGCAACGACTATGTGGGCAAGGGCCTGTCTGGCGGCCGTGTCATCGTGCGCCAGCCGCCCGAGGCCAACCGCGAGCCGACCGAAAACATCATCGTCGGCAACACGGTGCTCTACGGCGCCATCGCCGGCGAGGCCTATATCGAGGGCGTGGCCGGTGAACGCTTCGCCGTCCGCAACTCCGGCGCTGTGACGGTGGTCGAGGGTCTTGGCGACCACGGCTGCGAATATATGACCGGCGGCGTGGTGGTCGTCCTGGGCGATACGGGGCGCAACTTCGCGGCCGGCATGTCCGGCGGCGTGGCTTACGTCTACGACCCGAAGGGTCGGTTCGCGGCCCTGTGCAACCCGGCCATGGTCGACCTGGAGAAGATCTCGGAAGGCGATGCGGCCAACGCCGATGACGAGGGCCGGCCCCAGCGCCGCTCGCCCTCGGTCGCCGACGCGGGCATGGGCGACCTGCTGACCCACGACGCTGAGCGTCTGAAGATCCTGGTCGAACGCCATCTGCTGCACACCGGCAGCGCCCGGGCCAAGTCCATCCTGGACACCTGGGATGTGTCGCTGGGCCAGTTCGTGAAGGTCATGCCGAAGGACTACCGGCGCGCCCTGACCGACATGGCCGCCGAGCGCAAGGCGGCCGCGGCCGTCGCCGCCGAATAGCATTTCAGGAACGGAGTACAGTCATGGGCAAGCCCACCGGCTTCCTGGAAATCGAGCGTCAGGATCGCGGCTACGACAAGCCGGAAGAACGCCTGAAGACCTGGAAGGAATTCGTCCACCCGCTGCCGGCCGACGCGCTGAACAAGCAGGCGTCGCGCTGCATGAACTGCGGGATCCCCTTCTGCCACAACGGCTGTCCGGTGAATAACCAGATCCCGGACTTCAATGATCTCGTCTATCGCGAGCAGTGGAAGACGGCGCTGGAGAACCTCCAGTCGACCAACAACTTCCCGGAGTTCACGGGCCGCGTCTGCCCCGCCCCGTGCGAGGCCGCCTGCACCCTGAACATCATCGACACCCCGGTGACCATCAAGACGATCGAGTGCCAGATCGTCGACAAGGGCTGGGAAGAGGGCTGGATTGCGCCGCAGATGTCGCCCCGCGGCACGGGCAAGCGCGTCGCCGTCGTGGGCTCCGGGCCCGCTGGCCTGGCCTGCGCCCAGCAGCTGGCCCGCGCCGGCCACGCCGCCACCGTGTTCGAGAAGAACGACCGGATCGGCGGCCTGCTGCGCTACGGCATTCCGGACTTCAAGATGGAGAAGCATCTGATCGACCGTCGGGTCGCCCAGATGGAGGCCGAGGGCGTGATCTTCCGCACCGGCATGGAGATCGGCGTCAACGTCTCGGTCCAGCGCCTGCTGGACGACTATGATGTGCTGGTGATGGCCGGCGGCGCGGAAACCCCGCGCGACCTGGTCGTGCCCGGTCGCGAGCTGGACGGCGTCCACTTCGCCATGGACTTCCTGGTCCAGCAGAACAAGCGCAACGCCGGCGACGCCGAGGACAAGGCGGCGCCGCAAGGCACGCTGTCGGCCAAGGACAAGCACGTCGTCGTCATCGGCGGCGGCGACACCGGCTCGGACTGCGTCGGCACCTCCAACCGCCATGGCGCGGCCTCGGTCACCCAGCTGGAGCTGATGCCCCAGCCGCCGGTGCGCGAGAACAAGTCGATGACCTGGCCGGATTGGCCGCTGAAGCTGCGCACCTCGTCCAGCCACGAGGAAGGCTGCGAGCGCGACTTCGCCGTCGCCACCAAGCGCGCCATCGGCAAGGACGGCAAGATCGAGGCCCTGGAATGCGTCCGCCTGGAATGGGTGGCGGGTCCTGACGGCCGCCAGACCATGCAGGAAGTCGCCGGCAGCGAGTTCACTCTGAAGGCTGACCTGGTGCTGCTGGCCATGGGCTTCACCGGCCCGCGCCAGAACGCCTTCACCGAGCAGGCCGGCGTCGAGTTCGACCCGCGCGGCGCGGTCCAGGCCAACACCAACGACTACAAGACCTCCACCCCGAACATCTTCGCGTGCGGCGACATGCGGCGCGGTCAGTCCCTGGTGGTCTGGGCGATCCGCGAGGGCCGTCAGTGCGCCCAGGCGGTGGACGCCTATCTGATGGGGACGTCGAAGCTCCCCCGCTAAGGTTCAGAAATCCCGTCGAAGGGCGTCCTTCGGCGGGGTCGAGCCTAGCGCTCAGGGCTTCGCCATCGGTCCGGTGGGCTCCAAGACGGTGAACCGGAGCCCCTGATAGACCGGCCGCCACCCCCGGCCGTACAGGGGATGTCCGGCCTGCAGGACGATGTATCCGTAGCCCGCCGCCGCCTTCGGCTGAACACTTGCGCCAGGGTCGACCAGCACCATCCTGGGCCGGCCGTGCAGGCCATAGAACAGGTTGTGGTGGGTGTTGGCGTCCTCCACGAAGGCGATGATCCGACCGGGATGCTGGCGCGTCGTCTTGTCGATCGCCTGGATCTCGGCCGCCAGACCCCTGCGATCCGGCACAAGCTGGCTCAGCCACGCGCCGTCCTGGCCTATGGCCAGCAGGGCCAGGATGAAGAAGGCGCCTTGCCAGACCTGGAGCATCGGCGCGCGCCGCAGCATCAAGACAATGGCGCCCAACATCGCCACGACCGCCAGGGCGAAGCTTGGGAAAGTCGATCCGGCATAGCGCGCTGTCGGTAGAGAAAACGCATGCAGGGCGGCGACATCCCAGGGAAACAGGGTGATCGCCTCGCGCAGGGCGATGGTCAGGCCGACCAGACCCGCCAGACAGGTCCCCGCCGCCAACAGCCGCCGGTCGCGCAGGTCTTCTCTGCGGCGGATCGCGGGCCAGGCCGTTAGCCACAGCAGCGGGATGAAGAACTCGAAATACCGCCCCCACAGGCGGTAGGTTTCCGACACTGCGAAGCTCATCTTGAACGCGAAGATCGACACCATGCAGATCGTCGCGGCGAAGGCCCCGAGGGTCAGCAGGAAGGCGAGGTCGGTCCCTTGGGGCGCGAAGGTCTTGTCCCGAACGCGCCGCAACAGGTCATCAAGGCCCAGGGCTATGGCTGGCCCAGCCAGCATCAGCACCGTCATGGTCATGGCGTAGTGGGCGGTCAGGGCGATCCGAGTCGCATCGGCGGCGGGGGGCTGGTCCAGGATCTGGGCGTAGAAGCCCTGGCCGAAGAAGGACAGCTGGCGCGGCAGCTCATGGCTCTCGATGACCCGCAGCAGATGCCCTGTCGCCAGGAAGGCCGCGGCCATTATCACAAGCCTGAGGACCGCCAGGGCGGGGCCGCGTCCACGCTGCAGGATCAGGTCGGCGACCACCAGCGCCGGGCCGGCGCACATCACCGCCAGGCCGTGCGGCTTGATCAGCACCAACGCTGCGGCCATCGCGCCGAACGCGGCGGCGTGGAGGAGGGGGCGTGGCCGCCAGAGCCGCGCCGTCAGCAGGATCATCCCGCCCAGCAGGGCCACGTACCAACCCTCCGGCAGGGCCGTGAATACGAAGCGGTAGTAGGGATAGATCAGGGCCAGCAGGATCAGGCCCAGCGCCTCGCCGCGGTTCAGGCGCGGGGCGACCACGCGCCAGACCAGGACAAGGCCAAGGACGTAGGCGAGGCCCCCGCCGATCCGCAGGGCGTCCAACCCGAACAGGCCGGGCAAAAGGCCGAAGAGCCGGATGATCCAGAAGAACACCACATTGTCGACATTGGCGACGAAGGGCGCGTGTTGCGGGTCGGCCTGCAGCATGTCGCCATAGAGGGCGCGGAGCAGATAGGAGCCTTCGTCGCTGGAATAGAGCGGCAGGCTCAGAAAGGCGCGGGGCAGATGCAGCGCGATCACCGCCAGCGCCATGAGCGCCGCGGCGGTCAGCGCCGACGTCCACTTCACCGTGTATCTTTCCCGGACTTCGCTCATTTCCGCATCATGTTGAGCCGGCTGATTCCTGGCCAGGGTCGGCCCTTGGATTCCTTCTAAGGCGCCATCATGACGCGCGCCCCGCAAGGCCGACGGCGGGCTTTCGGCCGAGCCTTCGGCGGGCTAATCCAGACGGATGATCAAGTCCGCCGCCCTGGCCGTCTTCGCCCTGTTGTCCGCCGCAGCCGCCCAGGCCGAGCCCTATGTGCTGTACAAGGATGCGATCCTGATCGACGGGACAGGCGCTCCGCCCAAGGGGCCGGCGACCATCCTGGTCAAGGGCGAGCGGATCGAGCGGGTCTGGTTCGGCAATGAGCTGGCCTTCAAGCTGCCGCCGGACTCCAAGGTGGTGGACGCCACCGGCCTTTATGTGCTGCCGGGCCTGATCAACAGCCACGAGCACCTGGCCACCCCGCCCAATCGTCCCTTCGCCGAAGCCCAGTTGAAGCGCGATCTCTATGGCGGGGTCACCGGCCAGCGCGACATGGCCGACGACCTGCGCCAGGTGGCGGACCTGGCCCGCGCCAGCCGGGTGGGCGAGATCCCCGCGCCCGACATCCACTACGCCGCCCTGATGGCTGGCCCCGATTTCTTCAAGGACCCTCGCACCCACGCCGTCTCGGCCGGCGCGACGCCGGGCCGGACCCCCTGGATGCAGGCCATCGACGCCAGGACCGACCTGCGCACAGCGGTCACCCTGGCGCGGGGAACCAGCGCCTCGGCGATCAAGGTCTACGCGGACCTGCCGGGCGCGCGGGTGAAGGCCATTGTCGCCGAGGCGCACCGCCAGGGCATCCCGGTCTGGGCCCACGCCGCGGTGTTCCCGGCCAAGCCGTCGGAAGTGATCGCCTCCGGCGCCGACGCCCTCAGCCACGTCTGCATGCTGGCCTATGAGGTCTCCGACCCCGTGCCGGGCGCCTATCACGACCGCGCGCCGGTCGACGAGGCGAGGTTGGGGCAGGGGGACAATCCGGTCATCGGCAAGCTGCTGGGCCAGATGAAGGCCAAGGGGACCGTCCTGGACGCCACCCTGTTCGTCTATGAGGGCCTGGACCGTCGGGCCGCCGCCAACCCCAAGGCCAAGCCTTACTGCACCCTGGCCGTGGCCGCCCGCCTGACCGACCAGGCCCGCCGCGCCGGCGTGACCATCAGCGCCGGCACGGACGGCTTCAGCCCGCCGGAGGATCCCTATCCGGGCCTCTATCAGGAACTGGACCTGCTGGTGAAGACCGCGGGCTTCACGCCGCTGCAGGCGATCCAGGCCGCCACCGAGGGCGGGGCCAAGTCCATCACCCGCGATCCAGATTTCGGAACCATCGCGCCGGGTAAGCTGGCCAATCTGATGTTCACCGCCAAGGACCCCAGCGCCGACATCGGCGCGCTGCGCACGGTGGTCCTGACCGTCAAGCGCGGGGTCGCCTATCCCCGCTCCGACTATGATCCCAAGGCCGACCTGGCCGCGCGGAAGGAAGACTGATGCTCGATCGCCGCCAGACCCTCGCCCTCGCCGCCGCAGGGCTCGCCGCCAGCGCCGTCCCCGCTTTCGCGGCGGGCAAAAAGCCGGTCATCGTCAACGCCCTGGGCGGGATCATGAATCCCAACATCCCGCTCGGCCAGAAGGCCACCTTCCTGCCGGGCGGCGAGGAGCTGGACATCGATGTCCGCGCCATCGCCGACGCCCGGGCCTCCGGCGTCACCGCCGTCAACTGCACCTTGGGCTATGTCGCCGGGCCGCAGGATCCGCACCAGTTCACCCTGGAAGACCTGGACCAGTGGGACGCTCTGCTGCGGGCCAATCCGAAGGACCTGCTGCTGGTGCGCACCGCCGCCGACATCCTCAAGGCCCGCGACGAGGGGCGGATCGGGGTCATCTACGGGTTCCAGAACGCCCTGCAGGTCGGCGAGCACCTGGAGCGCGTGGACCAGTACGCCGCTCGCGGCGTCCGGGTGATCCAGCTGACCTACAATCCCGCCAACACCCTGGGCGACGGCTCGATGGCGCCGGAGAACCGGGGCCTGACGCCCCTCGGCCGCAAGGTGGTCGAGAAACTGAACCAGGCCCGCGTGATGGTCGACCTGTCGCATTCGGGCGAGCGCACCTGCCTGGACGCCATCGCCGCCTCCAAGGCCCCGATCTCCATCAACCACACCGGCTGTCGGGCCCTGGCGGACCTGCCGCGCAACAAGACCGACGCGGAGCTGCGCGGCGTGGCGGAGAAGGGCGGCTTTGTCGGCGTCTACTTCATGCCCTTCCTGAAGATCGACGGTCACCCGCGCGCCGCCGACGTGGTCGACCACATCGAATACGCCCTCAAGGTCTGCGGCGAGGATCATGTCGGGATCGGCACCGACGGCTCGGTGGTCGGGGTGGATGACCTGGCGGTCTATCAGGGGGCGCTGGAGAAGGAGATCGCCGAGCGCCGCGCCGCCGGCATCAGCGCCTCGGGCGAGCGGCCGGACACCTATCCCTTCGTTGTCGACCTGCGCGACCGAAACCAGTTCCACAAGCTGGCCGACCTGCTGGCCGGCCGGGGCGTGAAGCCGCGGGTGATCGACAAGGTGCTGGGCCTGAACTTCCTGGCCTATGCGCAGGAGATCTGGGGCTAAGCCTTCTGGCCATACCGCTCGGCGACAGCGGCCCAGCCGGCCTCGCAGAAGGTCGCCCAGACCTCGGCGGCGCGGTCAGGCGAGACGTCCATCTGATTCAGGGGTTCGCCCGCGCCGGTCGCGGCCTTCAGCATCAGATAGGCGGTGAGCGCGGCGACGTCGTGCGGCAGTTTGAAGGCCGCCGCCGCATGACCTGCATAGACTCTGTGCACCGCCTGCGGATCGGGGAGCACGCCGGGGCCCAGAAGCTCGGCGACACCGGGGTCGTTCAGCAGGGCGTGAACAACCGCGCTGTTCTCCCCGCAGTAGTTGAAGGTTCTCGCCAGGCCGACCCGGATCCGCTCGTGGAAATCGGTCGCATCCTTGACGGTGAGGTCCGTCCCGCTGGGCTGATAGTCCCGCGCCAGGAGCGCCTTGAGCAGGTCGTCGACCGCGGAGAAATGTCGATAGATCAAGGCCTTTGAGATGCCCGCCTCGATCGCCACGGCCTCCAGGGTGCACCGGGACAGCCCATGCTTCAGGATCAGCGTCTTGGCGCTATCCAGAATCTGATCCTTGCGGCCCTGACGCGACAGGCGCGACGCCCGTTCCCGGCTCATGCTGTACCCCCAACTCAACGCGCAACTCAGAGTAGGAGGGTTTGCGGGCGAGCGGTAAACAAACACTACTCAAGATGGGGAATCCTCTTGGAGCCCCGGCGGTTTCCTTCGGCGGCCAACTGCGCGATGGTCCGCCAGCTTGATCCGGCGGTGCGGATTGGCGGGGGAGACGTGGGATGAAAGCGAAGCTGCTGGCGGCGGCCATGGTTCTGGTGGGCGCGACCCAGGCGCAGGCGGCGGACCTGTTGCTGCACGGCGGGCCGATCTATACCGGCGAGGCCAAGGTTGAGGCCCTGGCCATCAAGGACGGCAAGGTGATCTATGCCGGCCCCCTGGCTCAGGCCCGCCAGGTTGCGCCCAAGGCCACGGACATCGACCTGAAGGGCGCGGCCGCCTTTCCGGGGCTGGTGGACGCCCATGCTCACCTGATGGGGATCGGCTTGCGCGAGCTGACCCTGAACCTGGAGGGAACCGCCTCCATCGCCGAACTGGCCCAGAAGGTGAAGGCCTGGAACGCGGCGCATCCGGGCGCCGATCCCTTGAGCGGCCGGGGCTGGATCGAGACCCACTATCCGGAGAAGCGCTTCCCGACCCGCGCCGACCTCGACGCCGCCGTGCCGGACCGGGCGGTGGTGCTGACCCGCGCTGACGGACATGCCCTGGTGGCCAATTCCAAGATGCTGGCCCTGGCCGGGATCACTCGCGACACCCCCGATCCGGCCGGCGGGCAGATCCTGAAGGACGCCCAGGGCGAGCCCACAGGCATGCTGATCGACAACGCCCAGCGCCTGCTGACCGGCAAGATTCCGCCGCCCAGCGCCGAGATGAAGCGCGAGGCGGCCAAGCGCGCCGTTCAGCTCTACGCCTCCCGCGGCTGGACCGGCATGCACAGCGTCAGCGTGAACGCCGAGGACGTGACCATCCTGAACGAGATGGCCGCCAAGGGGGAGCTGCCGATCCGCGTCGACAACTTCATGGACCCGAAGAGCGCCGACGAGGTGCTGGCCAAGGGGCCCTTCGCCGACCCCACGGGCCTCGTCCGGGTCGACGGGATCAAGATGTACATGGACGGCGCCCTGGGCTCGCGGGGCGCGGCGCTGCTCGCCCCCTATAACGACGCCGAGGGGACAGGCCTGATCCTCACCGATCCGGCGGTGATCTCCGCCACCCTGGCCAAGGCCAGGGCGGTCAAGGCCCAGGTGGCCATCCACGCCATCGGCGACCGCGGCAACCGGCTGGTGCTGGACCTGTTCCAGAAGGCCTATGCCGACGCCCCCGCCGCCCTGGCCGCCGCCCGCTGGCGGGTGGAGCACGCCCAGATCATCGCCGAAGAGGACAAGCCGCGCTTCGCCAAGCTGGGGATCATCGCCTCGATGCAGCCCAGCCACGCCATCGGCGACCTCTATTTCGCCCCCGCCCGCCTGGGCGAGAGCCGGCTGAAGGAAGCCTATGCCTGGAAGGATCTTTGGGACCTGGGCGTCCACATGGCCGCCGGCACGGACGCGCCGGTGGAGAAGGGCGACCCGCTGATCGAGTTCTACGCCGCCACCTACCGCCACGCCCTCAACGGCTTTGCGGGTCCCGACTGGGGGCTGGACGAGGTGCTGACCCGGCCCCAGGCCCTGACCATGCTGACCAAGGGCTCAGCTTATGCGGCGTTCCGGGAAAAGGACCTGGGCGACCTCAGCCCCGGCAAGGCGGCTGACATCTCGGTCTTCTCGGCCGACCTCATGACCGTTCCCTTCGCCGACATCCCCAAGGCCCACGCGGTCCTGACGATCGTCGGCGGCAAGATCGTCTACGACGGCCGGGGCAAGTAGGGCTCAGGCTGCCGGGGTGACGCGGACCTCGGTGCGGCCCGACAGGGTCACGCTTAGGTCCGCCATCCCGTCGGCGCCAGCCACGATCCGCGCCGGTGTCGCCCCGGTGACGGCGTAGGCCGCGCCGGGCGTCAGGCGGGCCAGGCCCAGGGCCTGCGCGCCGTCGCCCGCACCGGGATAGAGGGTCAGCTCCAGGTCCTCGCCGTGGCTGAAGGCGCGGGCCACCAGCACCTCCGGATAGGCGCAGCGCTCCAGCACCGGCCCCCGTCGCGCGCCCTCCGTCGGGCCTTCGGCGAACGAGCGGGCGAAGTCGCCGGTCTTCATGATCTGACCCATCACCGCATAGGTGTTGGCTCCGTTGGAGCCCTTCAGGTAGCGACGCACCCCGCCTTCGACCGTGCGCCCGCAGTCGGCGTCCAGCGCCGCCTGGGCGGCCTCGGCGAGTTCGGTGTCCCCGAACTCCTTGGCCCCGGCCAGGATGGAGGCGTAGGCGTAGGCGTGGCCGCTGCGATAGTTGCCGACGTCCAGGCCGGCGCCCGGCAGCATCAGGCGCGGGCGGCCGTCCGGCCCCGGCTGCACCGCCGGGCCGACCTCGCGCCGGGCCACCGCCCACAACAGCTTGGCGCGGTCGGGGACAAAGATGTTCTCGAACAGGGAATAGCCGATCTCGCTGGCCGGGAAGGGCACCGGCAGGCCCGTGAGCTGCGACTTCAGGCCGATGATGGAGCCGCTCTCGTCCGTGAACTCGGTGTCCAGCTCCTTCAGCCAGCGCGGCAGGTAGCGGGCCACATTGTCCGTGCCGCAGACCGCGTCCTGCACCGCTAGGGAGCCCATGCCGTAGTGATTGCAGATCGGGTAGATCCAGTTTGGCTCGCAGGCGTAGAGGCCGAACTCCGCCCGGTCGTAGTTGGAAGTCACCGACCCGATCAGGGTGTTGAAATCGTGCCGATAGGCGGTGCGGGCGTCCTGGCGGAAGGTCAGGCTGCCGGGCTCCAGATAGCGGCGGTCGCCGCTGGCCAGCATGTACTGGCCCACATGCATGCCGAACCAGCCGGTCAGCATGATGTTGTCCTTCTTAGCCGGATCCCAGTCGGTGAAGTTCAGGTGGCCCCAGCAGGACTCATAGATCCAGTAGCCCCAGACCTTCCGCAGCAGGTACTTCTCGATCAGGTTCCGCTGCGCCTGGCCCATATAGCCGGTGAAGTTGGGGACATAGGCGCCCTGGGCGATGCCCAGCGCAAAACCCATGTGGTTGATCTGGTAGCGCAAGGCCGACGGCTGGAACTGCTCGATCACGTCAAAGCCGCCCCATTCGTCGATGGGCTGCAGGGCGCGGTCCAGCAGATAGCGGACGGCCGACAGGTCCTCCGGCGACAGTTCGCGGGTCTCGGGATCCGGGCGCTCGGCGGTGCGCCGGCCGACCTCGGCCAGGGAGGCGGGAAGATAGGCTTCGCGGTTGGCGGCCTTCTCCCAGCCCTTCTTGCGCAGATTTGCGGTGCGGCGGCCGAAGCCGGCGATCACCAGGCCCACCGCGCCGGCCGCCATGTAGGGCGCGCCGCTCCACGCCGTTTCGCCGGCCAGCGCGCCGGCCAGGAGGGCCGAGCCCAGCCAGACGCCGACGGGCGCCACGACCATGCCGGCCCAGAACCAGGCGATCAGGCTGCCTACGAACAGGGCCATGGCCAGGGGAAACAGCAGGGCCGCCCAGCCGCCCACCGCCAGGAAGCCGCCGCCGGGGATCCATAGGCCCAGAGCCGCGGCCTTCAGGGCCGGACTGGCGTCGAACAGCCAGGCGCTCAGGCCCAGGGCGGCGAGGGCCAGGTAGATCACCAGGGTGCGGCGTTGGCGCGCGACGGTCACCGGACCCTTGCGGGTCTCGCCTAGGGTCTGGGCGGCGGCGTGGAACGGGGTGTCGAGGACGGTCATGGGGCGGTCTTTCCGGTAAAGACGCAGAGCGGTGAGGCGAGGGCGGGGGCGGCCTGGGCCAGCGGGCCGCTGACCAGAGCCAGGGCGACCAGCACCGAGGCGGCGACAGCCAGGGCCTGGAAGCTGACGATGAAGGGCAGGCTGGCGCGCCGCGTGCGCGAGTCCGCGCCTGGCGCCCAGGCGACGGCGGCGTTGCGGCTCGGGTCCTGGCCCAGGTCCCGGCCGAACAGCCTGGCCAGGGGCAGCAAGAGCTGGTGCAGCAGGAACACGGCGAAGGCGCAGCAGGCGAACATCCCACCCCCCCCCCCCAGGCTGGATTTTCGACGCAGCTTGGGAGGCCTGACGGGACGGGTCCAATCGATTTATTGGCCTGATTTATCGACCTAGCTTATAGATCATCCATGGACTTCGACCTGAAGAGTCTGCGCTGCTTCCTGGCCCTGGCCGACGAGCTGAACTTCAGTCGGGCGGCGGCGCGAGTGAACCTGACCCAGCCGGCCTTCTCCAGCCAGATCCGCGGCCTGGAACAGCGCCTGGGCTTTTCTCTCTTCGAGCGCACCACCCGCCAGGTGGGCCTGACCCGCCAGGGCGAGCGGCTGGTCCCGGCGGCGCGCCGTCTGCTGGCCGATGCGGCGACCCTGCAGGAGCGGGTGGCCGAGATGCGCGGCGGCCGGACCCGCAGGCTGGCCTTCGGCGCGGCCTTCTACACCCTGGACATCCCCGAGCGGGTCCGGCTGATCGAAGCCTTCCAGGCCGAGCAGGCCGGCGCGCCCTTCGAGGTGACCACCGCCTGGCAGCACGAACTGGTCCCACAGCTCGACCAGGGCCGCATCGACATGGCCCTGCTGATCGGCGCGCCGGTCCCGCGCGCTGACTATGTCCGGGAGCGGGCCACGCGGCCCATGCTGGAGACCGCCTTTCCCGAAGACCTGCCCAGGCTTGTGCTGCGGCGGGAGCCCGTGCGCCTGTTGATCCCGGCGGAGTCGCCCCTGGCCTGGCGGCGCACCTTGCCGCGCGAGGCCCTGGACGGGGTTCGGGTCGCGGTGCTTGGCGACAGTCACGGGGAGGCGGTGAACGGCCCGATCCGCCGGCTGCTGGAGATGGCGGGCGCCCAGGCGGTGGCCCCGCCGGAGTCCCACGCCATCGCGGTCGAGCGCTATGGCCGCCAGTTCCGCATGCCGGCCATCAGCCTGGGCTGGTTCGGCGCGCCAGAGGCCGGGGGCGACATGGTCCGCCGCGAGATCGCCGGTTTCGAGCACGCCACTGAACTCGCCCTGGTGCACGGCCCCCTGGGCTTGAGCGCGGAGGCCCAGGGGCTCTGGCGCCAGGCCCAGGATATCTTCGACACCGCCTCCTGATCGCGGCCTTGCCCCAAGGGACAGACGCTTACTAGGTATGCTCCCTCGGGCCCAGGTCCCGCAGGAGTGCCGCCCATGAAGCGCCCGTTCGGCCAGAACTACGCCTTTGTCGTCGCGGCCTGCGTCTTCCTCGCCCTGCTGGCGGCCGCCGGCCTGCGCTCGGCGCCGGGCGTCCTGATGCTGCCCCTGGAGCGCGCCTTCGGCTGGGACCGGGCCACGGTCTCGGCGGCGGCGGCGGTGGGGATCTTTCTCTATGGCCTGACCGGCCCCTTCGCTGCTTCGATGATGCAGAGCTTCGGGGTGCGACGGACGGTCAGCTTGGCCCTGCTGCTGATGGCGGTCTCCACCGGCCTGTCGTCCTTCATGACCCAGCCCTGGCAGTACGTGGCCACCTGGGGCGTGCTGGCCGGCGTGGGCTCCGGGGCGGTGGCGATGGTGCTGGGCGCGACCGTGGTGAACCGCTGGTTCGTGGCGCGACGCGGCCTGATGATGGGCCTGCTCACCGCCTCCACCGCCACAGGGACCCTGGTCTTCCTGCCGGCCATGGCTTGGCTGGCCGAACACGCCGGCTGGCGGCCGGTGGTGCTGACCATCGCTGGCGTCACGGCGGTGCTGGCGCCCGTGGTCTGGCTGCTGCTGCCGGAACGCCCCGCCGACATCGGCCAGACCCCCTATGGCGCGCCGGCCGACTACCAGCCGCCGCCCGCGCCGGCCGGCGGAGCCCTGGCCTACGCCTTCCAGACCCTTGGACGTGCGGCGCGCACCCGCACCTTCTGGCTGCTGTTCCTGGGTTTCTTCGTTTGCGGCCTGACCACCAACGGCCTGGTGGGCACCCACCTGATCGCCATGTGCGGCGACTACGGCATGAGCGAGACCCGGGCGGCGGGCCTGCTGGCGATGATGGGGCTGTTCGACCTGGTCGGCACCACGGCCTCCGGCTGGCTCACCGACCGCTATGACCCGCGCAAGCTCTTGTTCGCCTATTACGCCCTGCGCGGCCTGTCCCTGATCGTCCTGCCGTTCACCGACTTCTCGATCGTTTCGCTCAGCCTGTTCGCAGTGTTCTACGGCCTGGACTGGATCGCCACCGTGCCGCCCACCGTGCGCCTGGCCACCGACGCCTTTGGCGACCGCGACGGCCCCATCGTCTTCGGCTGGATCGCCGCCGGGCACCAGGCGGGCGCCGCCACCGCCGCCATCACCGCCGGGGTGCTGCGCGCCGCCGAGGGCCGCTATCTCGAGGCCTTCGTCCTGGCGGGCTTCACCGGCTTCGCCGCGGCCATCGCCTCGCTGATGATCCGACGCCAGACCCGCCCAGGCGCTTTCGCCTGATCCAAAGTCCCGTCTAAGGTGCCCGCATGAAGCTCTTCTATTCGAACGCCTCGCCCTTCGCCCGCATGGTCCTGGTGGCCGCCCACGAACTGGGCCTGGCCGACCGCATCGAGCTGGTCACCGCCGCGGTCAGCCCGACGGCCGCCAACGCTGATGTCGCCGCGGCCAATCCCCTGAGCAAGGTGCCGACCCTGGTCACCGACGACGGGGCGGCCATCTATGACAGCCGGGTGATCGTCGACTATCTTGACAGCCTGACGCCCCGGGCGCTCGCGCCGCGCGCCGGGCCTGAGCGGTTCGCCGTCCTGACCGACCTGGCCGCCGCCATCGGCCTGTTGGACGCCGCGCTGTCGGCTCGCTACGAGCGCGCCTTCCGGCCCGAGCCCCTGCGCTGGGAGGACTGGGCGCAGGGCCAGGTGGACAAGATCCGCCGCACCCTGGACCTGTTCGAGACCCGCTCCCTGAAGGGCGCGGGTGAGATCGGCATTGTCGACATCGCGGTCGGCTGCTGCCTGGGCTATCTCGATTTCCGCTTCCCGGAAGAGGACTGGCGCGCCACGCGGCCGAAGCTGGCCGCCTTCTACGCTGACCTGGCCAAGCGTCCGGCCTGGCCGCTGACCGACCCGGCCCGCTGACCCATGGCTGTCCGCACCGCCTATGTGGCCTTCACCACCGCCGCCGGCCTGACCGTGGCGGGGAAGCTGTCGATCCCGGCCTCGGAGGCCAAGGTCCCGGCGGTGGTCATCTGCCATGGCTCGGACGGGGTGGACGGACGCGGGGAGTTCTATCGCCCGGCCCTGAACGCCGCCGGGATCGCCACGCTCGAGGTCGACATGTGGGCCGCGCGGGGGACGGCGCGCGGGGCGGCGGCCCGGCCGCGCACGCCGCTGGACACGCTTCCCGACGCCTTCGCCGCCAAGGCCTTTCTGGCCGCCCAGCCGGAGATCGATCCCGAGCGCATCGGGGTCATGGGCTTCTCCTGGGGCGCGGTGGTCAGCCTGATGTGCGCCACCCCGCGCGCCGTGCAGGCGGCGGGGCAGGGGCCGTTCCGCGCCCACATGGCCAACTATCCGGTGGTGTGGGCCTATGAGAACGTGCCTGGCCTGACCCTGGCTGAGCTGACCGGAGCGCCGATCCTGATCCAGTGCGGCGACGCAGACACCTATGACGACCCCGACGGCCTCGACCAGCTGATGGCCCGCCTGCCGGAGGCCTCGCGCAAGCTCATCACCGCGAAGACCTATCCCGGCGCCACCCACGGTTTTGATCGTGACCTGCCGCCTCAGACCATCAACGACCCCTTCGCCCACAAGGGGCAGGGCGGCCCGGTGCTGATGGAATTCAGTCCGGGCGCCGCTGCGTCATCCCGTGACGCCTGCGTCACTTTTTTCGCGGCGAACCTCTGAGCCCCTTGCGCGCACGGCGTTCGCCGCCGAAGTATCCCCGCATTGGGAGCGCGGTGAACGCGCCTCGCGGAGGATAGACCATGGACGCGAAACTCGGCCACGACGCCGCCTCGATGAACGCCATCCTAGCGGCGCAGAAGGCGGCCCACCTGCGCGACGGCGCGCCCTCGGCGGAGAAGCGCATCGAGCGCATCGACCGCTGCATCGCCCTCCTGGTCGACAACCGCAAGGCCATCGAGGACGCAATCAACGAGGACTTCGGCTCGCGCTCGCGCGAGGCCACAGCCTTCACCGATATCGCTGGCTCCATCGGCCCGCTCAAGCACGCCCGCGACCACCTGAAGAAGTGGATGCGGCCCGAGAAGCGCAAGACCACCCCGGCGATCCTGGGCCTGTTCGGCGCCAAGGCCGAGGTGCACTTCCAGCCCAAGGGCGTGGTGGGCGTGATCAGCCCCTGGAACTTCCCGATCAACCTGACCTTCGCGCCCCTGGCCGGCGTGCTTGCGGCGGGTAACCGGGCGATGATCAAGCCCTCGGAGTTCACCCCCGCCACCTCGGCCCTGATGGCCCAGATGTTCGGCGGCGCCTTCTCTCAGGAGGAGATCGCGGTGATCACCGGCGGTCCTGAAGTGGGCCAGACCTTCACCAGCCTGCCCTTCGACCACATCATCTTCACCGGCGCGACCAGCATCGCCCGCCACGTCATGAAGGCGGCGGCCGAGAACCTGGTGCCGCTCACCCTCGAACTGGGCGGCAAGAGCCCAGTGGTCATCGGCCAGTCGGCCGACCTGTCCACGGCCGCGGCCCGGGTGATGTTCGGCAAGACCCTGAACGCCGGCCAGATCTGCCTGGCGCCGGACTATGTGCTGGCGCCCCGCGACAAGGTCGACAGCTTCGTCGCCGAAGCCCAGGGCGCGGTGAAGAAGATGTTCCCGACCATCAAGGACAATCCCGACTACACCGCCATCGTCGCCCAGCGGCACTATGACCGCATCATGGGTTATGTGGAGGACGCCCGCGCCAAGGGCGCCCGCATCATCGAGATCAAGCCGGACGACGAGGACCTGACCCAGCAGGAGCACCGCAAGATCGCCCCGACCCTGATCATCGATCCCACCGACGACATGAAGGTGATGCAGGAAGAGATCTTCGGTCCCGTGTTGCCGGTGAAGACCTATGGCAAGCTGGACGAGGCGCTGGACTACATCAACAGCCACGACCGGCCGCTCGGCCTCTACTACTTCGGTGATGACGCCGCCGAGCAGGAGAAGGTGCTGACCAGCACCACCTCCGGCGGGGTGAGCGTCAATGACGTGATCATGCACGTGGCCCAGGAAGAGCTGCCCTTCGGCGGTGTCGGTCCGGCCGGCATGGGCAGCTATCACGGCGTCGACGGCTTCCGCGAGTTCAGCCACAGGAAGGCGATCTTCTCGCAGATCAAGAAGGACATCGGGCCGCTGCAGATGCTGCGGCCGCCCTACGGCGCGGGGATCCGGAAATATCTCGACAGCCAGATGAAGCGCTGAGGCGCCCCGCGCCGGACGGCGAGGACGGGCAGGGGGCCGGGATGACCGCGTCACCCTTCCTGTCCGGCGCCTTCATGCCGCGCTGGGTGGTCGGGGCGCCGCCCGGCGGGCTGAGGCTCCACATCAGCATCCCTCTGCGCCCCAGGTTCACCGGTGTGTTGCACTAGCGGGCGAGGCGACGCGCCGATTCAGGCGGCGCGCAATTTGGCGAGCGCGGGTCTCGAAGGCTGCGGTTCCGGTGCGCCCGAGCGTCGCAGACCGCCGTCTACAACCCTACGGTGGCAGGCGACCCGTTCCGGGGCGACTGTTGGAGGCGGAAGACGGGCGCGCGTCGGCCTGTGAGGCGACCTCCGCGTCGGCGCCAGACGAGGATCGCGGTCGCGGGGTTCTGTGGTTTCCAAAGGGGTTGCAACGCGCTGACCCTGGATCCGGGCGCTCCCCCGCGAACCCCTTGACCCACAACGCGCCGGTAGGCGCAGGGCGCGGCTCCAGCCAATATGTCGCACGCCAGGACGCCCCGCACTGCCGGTTGGCCGGCAATTGAACTCGCCGCCAAGGCGAGAATCCCCCTATGCCAAGGCGTAGCTCCGACTCCGAGTAACGAGTTGGAAACGATGTTTGATCACGGTTAACGAGCCGGAAAGTCTCGCTCAGGTTGAGCGGCGCGACCGGCGGGGTGTGTACGGCGGCGCCGATCCTGGCGCAGCAGCGACTTCACGGCGGGGACGGCTATATGGGCATTTCGGCTCTCTCAGCGGCGCAGATCAGCGCGCTGTCGACCAGCACCATCCAGGCCCTGTCGACCACCGACATCCAGGCGCTCAGCAGCACCCAGATCGCTGCGATCAACACCAGCGGCATCGGGGTTCTCGACGCCACCCAGCTGGGGGCGCTCTCGTCGACCCAGGTCCGGGGGCTCACCACCACCCAGATCTCCTACCTTTCTGACAGCGTCTCCTTCTCCTCCAACCAGCTGATGGTGCTGAACGGCGCCCAGCTGAACGCCCTGTCGACCACCCAGATCGCCGGCCTGGACGCCACCGAGATCGGCGTCCTGTCCTCGACCCAGCTTTCCGGCCTGTCGGCCACCCACGTCTCCGACCTCACCGCCACCCAGGTCGGCAGCCTGTCGACCACCCAGGTCCGGGGTCTGACCAGCACCCAGCTGGCCGGCCTGAGCACCACGGACATCGGCGAATTGTCGTCCACCCAGGTCTCGGCGTTCAGCACGTCGCAGATCTCGGCCCTGTCCGTCACCAATGTGGGCGCGCTGTCGACCACCCAGATCGGCGGGCTCAGCTCCACCCAGATCGGCGCCCTGTCGGTCGCCAAGTTGTCCGCCTTCGACGCCACCCAGATGGGCGCGCTGTCGACGACCCAGATCAGCGGCCTGACCTCGACCCAGCTCAACGGCCTGTCGACCACCGACTTCGGCGAACTGACCTCGACCCAGATCGGCGGCCTGACCTCGACCCAGCTGGGCGCGCTGTCGGCGACCAACTTCTCCAGCCTGGACGCCACGACGGTCGGCGCCCTGACCGAGACCCAGATCCGCGGCGTCACCGCCACCCAGATGCGGGCCCTGTCGACGACCGACATCGGCGAGCTGTCGTCGACCCAGGTGGGCGTGCTGTCCTCGACCCAGGTGGCCTCGCTGTCGGCGACCAACTTCTCGGCCCTGGACGCCACCCAGGTCGGCGCCCTGTCCACCACCCAGCTGCGCGGCGTCACCAGCGACCAGATGCGGGGGCTGAACACCACCGACATCGGCGAACTGAACTCGACCCAGGTCGGCGCCCTGGCCACGACCCAGCTGGCCGCCCTGTCGGCGACCAACGTCTCGGCGCTCGACGCCACCCAGGTCGGCGCCCTGTCGACGACCCAGGTCCGGGCCCTGACCACGACCCAGCTTGGCGGTCTTTCGACCACCGATGTCGGGGAGATGTCCTCGACCCAGGTGGGCGCCCTGGCGACGACCCAGCTGGCGGCGCTCAGCACCACCAACATCTCGGCCCTGTCGACCACCCAGCTCGGCGCCCTGACCCCGACCCAGATCAGCGCCCTGTCGGCGACGGCGGTTTCCGGGCTCGACGCCACACAGGTCGGCGCGCTCACCACCACCCAGATCGGCGGGCTGACCGGCACCCAGCTGCGCGCCCTCTCCACCACCGACTTCGGCGAACTCTCCACCACCCAGCTCGGCGCGCTGACCGCGACCCAGCTGTCGTCCCTGTCGGCCACCAATGTCTCGGCGCTGGATGCGACGACCGTCGGCAATCTCTCGACCACCCAGGTCCGCGGCCTGACCACCACCCAGCTGGCGGGCCTGTCGACCACCGACATCGGCGAGCTGTCCTCGACCCAGGTGGGCGCCCTGGCGCCGACCCAGCTCGCAGCGCTGAGCGCCACCAACATCTCCGCCCTGGACGCGACCCAGGTCGGCGCGCTCTCGACCACCCAGGTGCGCGCCCTGACCGCGGACCAGATGCGCGGCCTGTCGACCACCGACATCGGCGAGCTCAGCTCGACCCAGGTCGGCGCCCTGGCCACCACCCAGGTGGCGGCGCTCAGCGCCACCAATGTCTCGGCCCTGGATGGGACTCAGGTCGGCGCCCTGTCGGCGACCCAGGTCCGCGCCCTGACCTCGACCCAGCTCGGCGGCCTGTCGACCACCGACATCGGCGAACTGTCCTCGACCCAGGTGGGCAGCCTGGCGACGACCCAGCTGTCGGCCCTGTCGACCACCAATATCGGCGCGCTCTCGACCACCCAGTTGGGCGGCCTGACCTCGACCCAGCTCGGCGGCCTGACCGCCACGGCCCTGTCCACCCTCGATGAGACCCAGGTCGGCGCCCTGACGACCACCCAGGTGGGTGGGCTGACGACCACCCAGCTGCGGGCGCTGTCGACCACTGACTTTGCTGAACTGTCCGCGACCCAGATCGGCGCCCTGACCTCGACCCAATTGGGCGCCCTGTCGGCGACCAATCTGTCGTCGCTCGACGCCACCACCACCGGCGCCCTGACGACCACCCAGCTGCGGGGCCTCACTACCACCCAGATGGCCGGGCTCTCGACCACGGACGTGGGTGAGCTGACCTCGACCCAGATTGGTTCGCTGGCCTCGACCCAGCTCGGCGCCCTGACGGCGACGGCTCTGTCGGCCCTCGACGCGACCCAGGTCGGCGCGCTCTCCACGACCCAGCTGCGTGGCCTGACCACCACCCAGGTGGCTGGCCTCTCGACCACCGATATCGGCGAGTTGTCCTCGACCCAGATCGGCAGCCTGGCGACGACGCAGCTGGCGGCCCTGTCCTCCACCAATGTCTCGGCCCTGGACGCCACCCAGGTGGGCACGCTGAGCGCCACACAGGTCCGGGCCCTGACCAGCACCCAGCTGGGCGGCCTCTCGACCACCGACATCGGCGAACTGAGCTCCACTCAGGTGGGCGCCCTGACGGCGACCCAACTCGGCGCCCTGTCTACGACCAATATCGGCGCCCTCAGCACCACCCAGATCGGCGGCCTGACCTCGACCCAACTGGGCGCCCTGAGCGCCACCGCCTTGTCGACCCTGGACGCCACTCAGGTCGGCGCCCTGAGCACGACCCAGGTGGGTGGCCTGACCTCGACCCAGCTTCGCGGCCTGTCGACCACCGACTTCGGCGACCTGACCACCACCCAGGTTGGCAGCCTGAGCGCCACCCAACTCGGCGCCCTGTCGACCACCAACCTGTCGGCCCTCGACGCCACCACCATGGGCGGCCTGACGGCCACCCAGCTGCGCGGCCTGACCACGACGCAGATGGCTGGACTCAGCACCACCGACATCGGGGAACTGTCCTCGACCCAGGTCGGCGGTCTCGCCACGACGCAACTCGCGGCCCTGACCTCGACCAATGTCTCGGCGCTCGACGCGACCCAGATCGGCGCGCTCAGCACGACGCAGGTGAGGGCGCTGACGACCACCCAACTCGGCGGTCTCTCCACCACCGATATCGGTGAACTCAGCTCGACCCAGGTCGGCGCCCTGGCGACGACCCAGATCGCGGCCCTGTCGACCACCAACATCGGCGCCCTGTCGACCACTCAGATCGGCGGCCTGACGCCGACCCAGATCTCGGCCCTATCGGCGACCGCCGTGACAGGCCTGGACGCCACCCAGGTCGGTGCGCTCAGCACCACCCAGATCGGCGGCCTGACCGGCACCCAACTGCGCGCCCTGACCACCACCGACTTCGGCGAGCTGAGCACGACCCAGCTTGGCGCTCTGACGGCGACCCAGCTGGCCTCGCTCTCGGCCACCAATGTCTCGGCCTTGGACGCCACCACGGTCGGCAATCTCTCGACCACCCAGGTCCGCGGCCTCACCACGACCCAGCTGGCCGGCCTGAGCACCACCGACGTCGGCGAACTGTCTTCGACCCAGGTCGGGGCCCTGACCCAGACCCAGTTGGGCGCTCTGACTCCGACCGCTCTGTCGGCCCTGGACGCCACCCAAGTCGGCGCTCTGTCGACCACGCAGCTGCGTGGCCTGACCACCACCCAGGTGGCTGGCCTGTCCACCACCGACATCGGCGAACTGTCCTCGACCCAGATCGGCAGCCTGGCCACGACGCAACTGGCGGCTCTGAACTCGACCAACGTCTCGGCGCTCGACGCCACCCAGGTCGGCACGCTGAACGCCACCCAGGTCCGGGCCCTGACCAGCACCCAACTGGGCGGCCTGTCGACCACCGATATCGGCGAACTCAGCTCGACCCAGGTCGGGGCGTTGACCCAGACCCAGCTGGCGGCGCTCAGCACCACCAACATCGGCGCGCTCAGCACGACCCAGCTGGGCGGTCTGACCTCGACCCAGGTCGGCGGCCTGACCAACACGGCGCTGTCGGCCCTCGACGCGACCCAGGTCGGCGCCCTGACGACGACCCAGGTCGGTGGCCTGACCAGCACCCAGGTCCGCGCGCTCTCGACCACGGACTTTGGCGAACTGTCGACCACCCAGGTGGGCGCCCTGTCGGCGGCCCAGCTCGGCGCCCTGTCGACCACCAACCTCTCGGCCCTCGACGCCACCACCATGGGCGGCCTGACGGCGACCCAGCTGCGTGGTCTGACGACGACGCAAATGGCGGGGCTCAGCACCACCGACATCGGCGAGCTGTCCTCGACCCAGATCGGCGGTCTCGCCACGACCCAGTTGGCGGCGCTCACCGCGACCAACGTCTCGGCCCTGGATGCGACCCAGGTCGGCGCGCTCTCGACCACCCAGGTCCGCGCCCTGACCACTACCCAGCTCGGCGGTCTGTCGACCACCGACATCGGTGAACTCAGCTCGACCCAGGTTGGCGCTTTGGCCACCACCCAGATTGCGGCGCTCAGCACCACCAACATCGGCGCGCTGTCGACCACCCAGATCGGCGGCCTGACCCCGACCCAGATCTCGGCCCTGTCGGCGACCGCTGTCACCGGCCTAGACGCGACCCAAGTGGGCGCGCTCAGCACCACCCAGATCGGCGGCCTGACCGGCACCCAGCTGCGGGCCCTGACCACCACCGACTTTGGTGAACTGAGCACGACCCAACTCGGCGCCCTCAGCGCGACCCAGCTGGCCTCGCTGTCGGCCACCAATGTCTCGGCCTTGGACGCCACCACGGTCGGCAATCTGTCGACCACCCAGGTCCGCGGCCTGACCACGACCCAGCTCGCCGGCCTGAGCACCACCGACGTCGGCGAACTGTCTTCGACCCAGGTCGGGGCCCTGACCCAGACCCAGTTGGGCGCTCTGACGCCGACCGCTTTGTCGGCCCTGGACGCTACCCAGGTGGGCGCGCTCTCGACCACGCAACTGCGTGGCCTGACCACCACCCAGGTCGCTGGCCTGTCGACCACCGACATCGGCGAACTGTCCTCGACCCAGATCGGCAGCCTGGCCACGACGCAGCTGGCGGCTCTGAACTCGACCAACGTCTCGGCGCTCGACGCCACCCAGGTCGGATCCCTGAACGCCACCCAGGTCCGGGCGCTGACTTCGACCCAGCTCGGCGGCCTGTCGACCACGGACATCGGCGAACTCAGCTCGACCCAGGTCGGGGCGTTGACCCAGACCCAGCTGGCGGCGCTCAGCACCACTAACATCGGCGCGCTCAGCACGACCCAGCTGGGCGGTCTGACCTCGACGCAGGTCGGCGGCCTGACCAACACGGCCCTGTCGGCCCTCGACGCCACCCAGGTCGGCGCCCTGACGACGACCCAGGTTGGCGGCCTGACCTCGACCCAGCTTCGCGCGCTCTCGACCACGGACTTTGGCGACCTGACCACCACCCAGGTTGGCAGCCTGAGCGCCACCCAACTCGGCGCCCTGTCGACCACCAACCTGTCGGCCCTCGAAGCCACCACCATGGGCGGGCTGTCGGCGACCCAGCTGCGTGGTCTGACCACGACGCAGATGGCGGGGCTCAGCACCACCGACATCGGGGAACTGTCCTCGACCCAGGTCGGCGGTCTCGCCACGACGCAACTCGCCGCCCTGACCTCGACCAACGTCTCAGCGCTCGACGCGACCCAGGTGGGCGCGCTCAGCACGACGCAGGTGAGAGCGCTGACGACCACCCAACTCGGCGGCCTCTCGACCTCCGACATCGGCGAGTTGTCCTCGACCCAGGTCGGCGCCCTGGCGACGACGCAGATTGCGGCGCTCAGCACCACCAACATCTCGGCCCTGTCGACCACCCAGATCGGTGGCCTGACCCCGACCCAGATCTCGGCCCTGTCGGCCACGGCCGTCACCGGCCTCGACGCGACCCAAGTGGGGGCATTGTCGACCACCCAGATCGGCGGCCTGACCGGCACCCAGCTGCGCGCCCTGACCACCACCGACTTCGGCGAACTGAGCACGACCCAACTCGGCGCCCTCAGCGCGACCCAGCTGGCCTCGCTGTCCGCCACCAATGTCTCGGCCCTGGACGCCACGACGGTCGGCAATCTCTCGACCACCCAGGTCCGCGGCCTGACCACGACCCAGCTCGCCGGCCTGAGCACCACCGACGTTGGCGAACTGTCCTCGACCCAGGTGGGCTCGCTCACCCAGACCCAGCTCGGCGCCCTGACCGCGACCGCCCTGTCGGCCCTGGACGCCACCCAGGTGGGCGCGCTCTCGACCACGCAACTGCGTGGCCTGACCACCACCCAGGTCGCTGGCCTGTCGACCACCGACATCGGCGAACTGTCCTCGACCCAGATCGGCAGCCTGGCCACGACGCAACTCGCGGCTCTGTCCTCCACCAACGTCTCGGCCCTCGACGCCACCCAGGTCGGCACGCTGAACGCCACCCAGGTCCGGGCCCTGACCAGCACCCAGCTGGGCGGGCTCTCGACCACGGACATTGGCGAGCTGTCCTCCACCCAGGTCGGCGCCCTGGCCACCACCCAGCTGGCCGCGCTCTCGACGACGAACATCGGCGCCCTGTCGACGACCCAGGTCGGTGGCCTGACCTCGACCCAGCTTGGCGCCCTGTCCGCCACGGCCCTGTCGACCCTGGACGCGACCCAGGTCGGCGCCCTGAACGCCACCCAGGTCGGCGGTCTGACGGCGACCCAGCTGCGGGCCCTGACCACGACGGACTTCGGGGACCTGACGACCACTCAGGTCGCGGGCCTCACGGCGACCCAACTCGGCGCCCTGTCGACCACCAACCTGTCGGCCCTCGACGCCACCACCATGGGCGGCCTGACGGCGACCCAGCTGCGCGGCCTGACCACCACCCAGATGGCGGGCCTGTCCACCACCGACATCGGCGAGCTGTCCTCGACCCAGATCGGCGGTCTCGCTACGACCCAGTTGGCGGCGCTCACCGCGACCAACGTCTCGGCCCTGGATGCGACCCAGGTGGGCGCGCTCTCGACCACCCAGGTCCGCGCCCTGACCACGACCCAGCTCGGGGGGCTGTCGACCACAGACATTGGTGAACTGTCCTCGACCCAGGTCGGCGCCCTGGCGACCACCCAGATCGCGGCGCTGAGCACCACCAACATTGGCGCGCTGTCGACCACCCAGATCGGTGGCCTGACCCCGACCCAGATCTCGGCCCTGTCGGCGACCGCTGTCACCGGCCTGGACGCGACCCAAGTGGGCGCGCTCAGCACCACCCAGATCGGCGGCCTGACCGGCACCCAACTGCGCGCCCTGACCACCACTGACTTCGGCGAACTGAGCACGACCCAGCTCGGCGCCCTCAGCGCGACCCAGCTGGCTTCGCTGTCGGCCACCAACGTCTCGGCCCTCGACGCCACGACGGTCGGCAACCTCTCGACCACCCAGGTCCGCGGCCTGACCACCACCCAGCTGGCCGGTCTCTCGACCACGGACGTGGGCGAGCTCAGCTCGACCCAGGTCGGGGCCCTGACCCAGACCCAGCTGGGCGCTCTGACGCAGACCGCTCTGTCGGCCCTGGACGCCACCCAGGTCGGCGCGCTCTCGACCACGCAACTGCGCGGCCTGACCATCACCCAGGTCGGCGGCTTGTCGACCACCGACATCGGTGAACTCAGCTCGACCCAGATCGGCAGCCTGGCGACGACCCAGCTGGCGGCGCTCAACGCCACCAACGTCTCGGCGCTCGACGCCACCCAGGTCGGTTCTCTGAACGCCACCCAGGTGCGGGCGCTGACCAGCACTCAGCTGGGCGGCCTCTCGACCACGGATATCGGTGAACTGTCCTCGACCCAGGTCGGGGCGCTGACCTCGACCCAGCTGGCGGCCCTGTCGACCACCAATGTCGGCGCGCTTTCGACCACCCAGCTGGGCGGCCTGACCTCCACCCAGGTCGGCGGCCTGACCACCACGGCCCTGTCGACCCTGGATGCGACCCAGGTTGGCTCGCTCTCGACGACCCAGGTCGGCGGCCTGACCGCGACCCAGCTGCGGACCCTGACCACCACCGACTTCGGCGACCTGACGGCGACCCAGGTCGGCGCCCTGAGCGCCACCCAGCTGGCGGCGCTCTCGGCCACCAACCTGTCGGCGCTTGATGCGACCACCACGGGCGCCCTGACGGTGACCCAGGTGCGGGGCCTGACCACCACCCAGATGGCCGGTCTCAGCACCACCGATATCGGTGAGCTGACCTCCACCCAGGTCGGGGCCCTGTCCTCGACCCAGCTCGGGGCGCTGACGCCCACGGCGCTCTCGGCCCTGGACGCCACCCAGGTGGGCGCGCTCACGACAACCCAGCTGCGCGGCCTGACCACCACCCAGGTGGCGGGGATCTCGACCACCGACATCGGCGAACTGTCCTCGACCCAGATCGGCAGCCTGGCGACGACCCAGCTGGCGGCGCTCAACGCCACCAACGTCTCGGCCCTGGACGCGACCCAGGTCGGCACGCTGAACGCCACCCAGATGCGGGCCCTGACCAGCACCCAGCTCGGCGGTCTGTCGACCACTGACATCGGCGAACTCAGCTCCACCCAGGTCGGCGCCCTGACCGGCACCCAGCTGGCGGCCCTCAGCTCCACCAATGTCGGCGCGCTCTCGACCACCCAGCTGGGCGGTCTGACCTCGACCCAGGTCGGCGCCCTGACCGCGACGGCCCTGTCCACCCTGGACGCGACCCAGGTCGGCGCCCTGACCACCACCCAGGTCGGCGGCCTGACGGCCACCCAGCTGCGGAGCCTGACCACCACCGACTTCGGCGAACTCAGCTCCACCCAGGTCGGCGCCCTCAGCGCCACCCAACTGGGCGCGCTGTCGGCGACCAACGTCTCGGGCCTCGACGCCACGACCGTCGGCGTCCTGTCGACCACCCAGGTGCGCGGCCTGACCTCGACCCAGCTTGGCGCCCTCAGCACCACGGACATCGGCGAGCTGTCCTCGACCCAGGTCGGGGCCCTGACCTCGACCCAGCTCGGGGCGCTGACGGCCACCGCCGTCTCGGCGCTGGACGCCACCCAGGTGGGCGCGCTCACGACCACGCAACTGCGCGGCCTGACCACGACCCAGCTGGCGGGCCTGTCCACCACCGACATCGGCGAGCTGTCCTCGACCCAGGTCGGCGGACTGGCCACGACTCAACTGGCGGCCCTCAACGCCACCAACGTCTCGGCCCTGGATGCGACCCAGGTCGGCGCCCTGAGCGCCACCCAGGTCCGCGCCCTGACCTCGACGCAACTCGGCGGCCTCTCGACCACCGATATCGGCGAGCTGTCCTCGACCCAGGTCGGCGCCCTGGCCACCACCCAGGTCGCGGGCCTCGCCACGACCCAGGTGGGCGCGCTCAGCACCACCCAGATCGGCGGTCTCAGCTCGACCCAGCTCGGGGCGCTCACCACCACCAACCTGTCGAATCTGGACGCCACCCAGGTCGGCGCCCTGACCACCACCCAGGTGCAGGGTCTGACCGCGACCCAGCTGCGGGCGCTCACCACCACCGACTTCGGTGAGCTGTCCTCCACCCAGATCGGCGCTCTGACGGCCACCCAGCTGGGCTCGCTGTCGGCGACCAATATCTCCGACCTCGACGCCACCACGGTCGGCGCCTTGAGCACCACCCAGGTTCGCGGCCTGACCACCACCCAGGTGGCCGGCCTGTCGGCCACCGACGTCGGCGAACTGACCTCCACCCAGGTCGGCGCGCTCTCGACCACCCAGCTCTCGGCGCTGACGGCGACCGCGGCCTCGGCCCTCGACGCCACCCAGGTCGGAACCCTGACCGCCACCCAGATCCGGTCGCTCACCACGACCCAGCTGGGCGGTCTGTCGACCACCGATATCGGCGAACTGTCCTCGACCCAGGTCGGCGCCCTGGCCACCACCCAGGTGGCGGCCCTCAGCGCCACCAATGTCGGCGCGCTCTCGACCACCCAGCTGGGCGGCCTGAGCTCGACCCAGCTGGCCTCGGTCACCAACACCGGCCTGTCCGCGCTGGACGCCACCCAGGTCTCCGCCCTGACCACCACCCAGGTGCGGGGCCTGACCACGACCCAGATCCGGTCGCTGAGCACCACCGACTTCGCCGAGCTCACCTCGACGCAGATCGGCGCCCTGACCAGCACCCAGATTTCCGGCATCTCGGCGGCCAACCTGTCCGCCATGGACGCCACGACGGTGGGCGTGCTCTCGACGACCCAGCTCCAGGGCCTCTCGACCATCCAGCTCGTGGGCCTGACCAGCACGGATATCGGTGACTTCAGCTCGACCCAGATCGCCGGCCTGACCTCGACCCAGCTCGGCTCGCTGACCGCCACGACCTTCTCGGCGCTCGACGCCACCCAGGTCAGCGGCCTCAGCTCCACCCAGGTCCGGGGCCTCAGCTCCGGCCAGGTGGCGGCGCTGACGGAGACCGATATCGGCGAGCTGACCTCGACCCAGATCACCGGCCTGACGCCGACCCAGCTTTCGGCCCTGTCCACGACCAGCCTCTCGGCCCTGGACGCCACCCAGATGGGCGCGCTCTCCGGAACCCAGCTGCGCGGCATGTCCACGACCCAGGTCCGGGCGCTGAGCACGACGGATATCGGGGAGCTGTCCACGACCCAGATCGGCGCCCTGACCTCGACCCAGATGGGCGCCCTGACCACCACGGTGATCAGCGCCCTGACCACGACCCAGATGACCGGGCTCTCGACGACCCAGATCCCGGGTCTGACCACCACCCAGATCGACTACCTGTCGACGACCAATATCTCGGCGCTGTCCTTCAGCCAGGCTGAGGCCTTCACCACGACCCAGGTCCAGTCGCTGGATAACGACCAGATCGTGGCCTACCTCAACATCACCTGAGGCGGTTCGCCGTCCAGGTCAGGGCCGGGCGTCTCACGACGTCCGGCCTTTTTCGTGCGCGACAATTCGCCGGGGAGGGCGGGGCAGGGGAGCCCGCACCCGAATTGGTTCCCTAGGCTGGGCGTGCGATGATTTGTTAAGACGAATCGTCAGGCGCATCCGGGGGCGCGATGTCCGAAGCAGCCTTCATCTCCGCGGTCCAGAAGATCACCAGCGCCCAGCTCGACCTGGGCGGTGTGATCACGGCCGCCGGTGAGCAGCTGCAGGCCGGCCAGCCCACCCTGGCGCAACAGCTCTATCGCATCTGGCTGCAGTTCAACCCGGATCATCCCCAGGCCTATGTCGCCCACTTCAACCGGGCCGGCCTGCACATGGACGCGGGCGACCTGGCCGGCGCCAACGAGGCTCTGTCCGCCGCCGTGGCGCTGAACCCGGACTTCCCGCCCGCCTACATCAACCTGGGCGGGGTGCTGGAGCGCAGCGGCGATCCGGAAGGCGCCATCGGCAAGTGGCGCGAGGTCCTGACCCGCCAGGCCCAGGTCACCGGTCCCGCCATCGGCTACAGCGTCGCCGCCTTGAAGCAGATCGGCCGGGTGCTCGCCGACCACCAGCAGCTAGAGCCCGCCGAGGCCGCCCTGCAGCAGAGCCTGTCGCTCAATCCGTGCCAATACGACGTGCTCGGCCAGTATCTCGCCCTGCGCATGGGCCAGTGCAAATGGCCGGTGACGGTCCCGTGGGAGGGCATGGACCGCAAGGCGCTGGTCTCCGGCGTCCATCCCCTGTCCATGGGCGTCTATACCGACGATCCCATGCTGCAGCTGGCCGCCGCCAGCAACTATACGCGCGAGATGATCGATACCCGGCCGGAGGCCCAGATCGCCTCGGACCGCCGCTTCGCCCCCATCGACCTGACCGGCCGTCGCCTGCGTGTCGGCTATGTCTCCTCCGACCTGCGCGACCATGCCGTCGGCTACCTGATGGCCGAGCTGTTCGAGGTGCATGACCGCGAGAAGATCGAGGTCTTCGCCTATTACTGTGGGCCGGCCGCGCGGGACGGACTGAACGCCCGCATCAAGGGCGCGGTGGAACACTGGACCGACATCCGGGCCTTGAGCGACGAAGCCGCCGCCGCGGCCATCGCCGCCGACGGGATCGACATTCTGGTGGACGTCAACGGCCACACCCGCGACGCCAAGAGCGGGGTCTTCTCCCGCCATCCGGCCCCGATCCAGGTCAACTGGCTGGGTTATCCCGGCACCATGGGCGGACCGCACCACCACTACATCGTGGCCGATCCCCTGATCATCCCGCCGGGCTTCGAGATCTACTATTCTGAAAAGGTCGTGCGGCTGCCCTGCTACCAGCCCAATGACCGCAAGCGCGCCGTCGACGCGGAGCGGCCCAGCCGCGCCGACGCCGGCCTGCCGGACGACGCCTTCGTCTTCTGCTGCTTCAACGGCCCGCAGAAGATCAGCCGCTTCACCTTCGCCCGCTGGATGGAGATCCTGTCGCGCACGCCGAACAGCGTGCTGTGGCTGCTGCACAGTTCCGAGGACGTCCACGCCCGGCTGCGGGGCTACGCCGAACAGGCCGGGATCGCGCCGGAGCGCCTGATCTTCGCGCCCAAGCAGCACAACGCCCAGCATCTGGCGCGCTATCCGCTGGCCGACCTGTTCCTCGACACCTCGCCCTATGGCGCCCACACCACGGCCTCCGACGCCCTGTGGATGGGCGTGCCGGTCCTGACCCTGCCGGGGCGCAGCTTCGCCTCGCGGGTCTGCGCCAGCCTGGTGACCGCCGCCGGCCTGGGCGATCTCGTGGCGACCAGCGCCCAGGACTATGTGGACCGCGCCGTCGCCCTGGCCCACGCCCCGGCCGAGGTCGAGGCGCTGAAGGCTCGACTGGCGGCCGGTCGCGACACCTGTGACCTGTTCAACACCGACAAGCTGGTGACCCAGCTGGAAGGCCTCTATGCGGGCATGGTCGCCGACTATCGCGAGGGGCGTCCGCCCCGGCCCGACCTGACCAATCTTGAGGCCTATTTCGCGGTCGGCGCCGACCTGGACCATGAGGGCCAGGAGATGCTGCTGCGGCAGGACTACGAGCAGGTCTACAAGGACCGGCTCGCCCTGCGCCATCTCCTGCAACCCCTGCCGGCCGACACCCGTCTGTGGACCGAGGCCGACATCGCCTGGGCCGAGGGCCTGGTCGGCGGCGGCGCGGCTGTCACGCCCTTTCCCCGCAAGCGCGCCGCCGGCGACTGACCTGAACCCTTAAGCCCGCACCGCGGGCCAGCCTGGACCACCAATGAACCGAGACGTGCTGCAAGGCCTGCGCTTCCAGGGCTATTCGCCCCGGACCCTGCTCGACGTGGGCGCCCATCTGGGCGGCTTCTCGGTGTCGTTCCTGGACGTCTTCCCGACCTGCGTCCCCACCCTGGTCGAGCCCAATCCGCACTGCCAGGACGATCTGGCGCGCCTGCCGTTCGAGCGCCACGCCGTGGCCGCCTCCTCGGAATCGGGGACGGCGGAGATGTTCCTGACCCAGGAATGGCTGCAGTCCACGGGCAGCTCGCTCTATCGCGAGAACACCGCCTTCTTCCGCGACGAGGTGTTGGTGAAGCAGGAGGTGCCGAAGGTGCGCCTCGACGACCTGTTCGCCGGCCGCCGCTTCGACTTCGTCAAGATCGACACCCAAGGCTCGGAACTGGACGTGCTCCAGGGCGGCCAGGCTGTGCTGCGCCAGGCCGACTACATCCTGATCGAGGTCTCCCTGGTCGACTACAATATCGGCGGCGCCCAGGCCGAGGCGGTGTTCGCTCAGATGGCGGCCATGGGCTTCCGCTGCGCCGACGTCACCGAGTTCCACCGCCTGCGCGGCGTCGCCGACGGCGGCCTGCTGCAGATGGACTTCCTGTTCGAAAAGATCGTCCAGCGGCCCAGCCAGAACTACGGCTATGGAACCCTGCACGGCCACGACGCCCTGCTGGAGTGGCTCAAGGCCCAGAAGGCCCGCTGCCCGGAATTCAGCGTCATCGACGTGGGCGCGGCCGCCAACCCCTGGACCGCGGAGGTGCTGAACGCCACCTTCGACATGAACGACACCCAGGTGGCGCCCCTGCATTTCCGGGGCAATTTCAACGACGCCCGCAGTTGGGACGCGGTCCTGCAGCACGTGGCGCGGAACGGCCGCTTCTCCTACTGCGTCTGCTCCCACACCCTGGAAGACCTGGCCTATCCGGCCATGGCCCTGGAGATGCTGCCCCGCATCGCCGAGGCCGGCTACATCGCCGTGCCCTCACGCTATCTGGAGAGCCTGCGACCCGAGGGGCCGTATCGCGGCTTCATCCATCACCGCTGGGTGCTGGACAATATGGGCGATGAACTGGTCCTGGCGCCCAAGATCCCGCTACTCGAACACCTGGCCCTGACGGGCGAGGCGGAATGGCCTGAGGCCCGCGACCGCTTCGAGTTCCAGATGCACTGGCGTGGCGCGATCAGCTTCACCCCGATGAACGGCGACTATCTGGGTCCGACCCGCAACGCCGTGATCGGCATGTACGGCCAGTTCTTCGATCGGCCATGAGCCGGGGTCCGAAGACGGCGCGGCTGATCAGCCTCGCCCAGGCCCTGAACGGCGAGGGGCGTCACGGCGACGCCCTGGCCATCGTCGAGTATCTGCTCACCGTTTCCCCCGGCGACGCCGAGCTGCGGCTGGAGGAGGCGAGGGCGCTGGGCGGCCAGGGGGACATCCTCGCCGCCCTGGAGCGTCTGCGCGGCCTACGAGACATTGGCGGCGAAGCCTTGCTGGCCGAGATCCGTGTTCAGTCCCTGGCCGCTATTGAACGCTTCAACGCCCATCTGGAGGCCGGCGAGGTCGAGGCGGCGGAGACCTACGCCTCGGCCCTGGCGGCGCTGATGCCCCAGAACCCGGCCATGGTCGCGGCCGCCTTCTCCTGCAACCTGGCCCTGGAGCGTCCAGAGATCGCGGCCGCCTACGCCCACGCCCTGCTGGCCCTGGTTCCCGACCATCCGCAAGCCCTGGCCTATCTGGGCCTTGAGGCCACGCCGGCCGAGCCGGATCTGGACCAACTGGTCGCCGCCGCCCTGGCCAGCGACCAGAACCCGCTCCTGAAGCTACGCGACCTGCATGACGCCGCCAGCCGGATCCTCTGCCAGCCCCTGACGGACAAGGGGCTCGATCATCTGCGCCTTCTGCTCGCCACGGCCCGGGACCTTGAGGTGCCTGTGGACCCTGGCTCGGAGTGGGAGGGCTGGGAGCGGCACTATCGCCTACTCATGTCCGCTGTGGACCTGGACATGGTGCTGGGGCCGACACCGCAGCCGGGGCCAGAGGCGGACCTGGAGTTCCGCTCCGCCAAGGGGGAGGTGCTGGACTGGGCCGGCCTTCGCGCTCATGCCGACCGGCTGGGTGCGCGGTGCGTCTTCTTCGCCGCCGCGGACGAGGCCTATGTGGACCTCTATGCCCGGTGGTACGCCCTGTCGGTGCTCAAGTACGGCGACGTGCCCGCCCTGATCGTCGTGCATGTGATCGGCGGCATGGGGAAACTGGCCGAGGTCGCCGCCAGGGTCGGGATCGATGACGACCGCCTGGTGTTCGCAGCGGACACCTTTGACGCCGCCAAGGCCCTGGCCACCGGCTGCTTCGACGCCCCGCCCAAGGGCCGGGCGGAAAAGCCCATCGCCCACTACCAGTGCGTCCGCTTCATTCGCCTGGGCGCGCTGCTCGCCCACCTTGAGCGCCCGGTCTTTGTCTCCGACATCGACCTGATCCTGCAGCGCGGGGTCGCTGACCTGCTGGACCGCACGGCGGGCGCCGATGTGGTGTTCAACGAGAACACCGAGAACTGGAACGCCGGCTCGAGGCTCACCGCCAACCTGTTGCAGGTCAATCCGACCCCCGGCGCCCGAACCCTCTTGGCCTTCCTGCGGGTGTATCTCGAACGCGCGCTCAGCGGGCCGGCCGTGACCCGTTGGATCGACCAAGTGGCCCTGATCCTGGCCCGTCATCACCTGATGACCCGGCTTGAGGCGCCCGCAATCGACTATTTCGACACGAGTTCAGACATCAATAACGTGATGTACCCCTCATATCAGGCGCATCCGTTCCGGTTCCTCTCGCTGTTCCACGGGTTCGACACCTCCAGCCTGGAGGGCGATCCAAGGGTTCTGGGGGCCGAGACCTAGACTAGGGCAGGGGGAAGTCATGAAGCGTATCCTGGTCACCGGCGGCGCCGGCTTCATCGGATCGCATCTGTGCGAGCGTCTGCTCGACCAGGGCCACGAGGTGCTCTGCGTCGACAACTACTTCACCGGCCGCCGTCGCAATGTCGCCCGCCTGTTGGACAATCCGCGCTTCGAGCTGATGCGCCACGACGTGACCTTCCCGCTCTTCGTGGAGGTCGACGAGATCTACAATCTGGCCTGCCCCGCCTCGCCGGTGCACTACCAGTACGATCCGGTGCAGACGACCAAGACCAGCGTCCATGGCGCGATCAACATGCTGGGCCTGGCCAAGCGCACCCGCGCCAAGATCTTCCAGGCCTCGACCAGCGAGGTCTATGGCGACCCGGTGGTCCACCCGCAGGTCGAAGAATACTGGGGCAATGTGAATCCCATCGGCATCCGCTCCTGCTACGACGAGGGCAAGCGCTGCGCCGAGACCCTGTTCTTCGACTACCACCGCCAGCACAAGGTGAGGATCAAGGTCGCCCGGATCTTCAACACCTATGGTCCGCGCATGCATCCCAATGACGGGCGCGTGGTGTCCAACTTCATCGTCCAGGCCCTGAAGGGCGAGCCGATCACCCTCTATGGCGACGGCCAGCAGACCCGCTCCTTCTGCTTCGTCGACGACCTGGTCGAGGCCTTCCTGCGCCTGATGGGGACCAGCGACGACATCACCGGCCCGATCAATCTGGGCAATCCCGGTGAGTTCACGATCCGCGCCCTGGCCGAGAAGGTCATCGCCATGACCGGCTCCAGCTCCAAGCTGGTGTTCCTGCCCCTGCCGTCGGACGATCCCAAGCAGCGCCAGCCGGACATCTCCAAGGCCCGCGAGGTCCTGGACTGGGAGCCGACCACGCACCTCGAGGCCGGCCTCGCCAAGACCATCGCCTACTTCGACACCCTGCTGAAGGAAGAGGTGGCGGCCTAAGCCGCAGCCCGGTCTTCGGTGTTGACGCCCAGGCTCAGCTCGAAGTCCCGCAGCAGGTCATGGGCGTCGGGCCCGTCGCATTCCAGGCGCGCGCCTTCGGGGAAGCGATAGCGCCAGAAGCTGGCGATGTGCGACAGGGCGCCCACCATCTCGCCCAGGGACAGGAACATCGTCGGCGCCCGGACCAGGAAGGTGCGGAAAGCCCTGGGTTCGCCGTTGCGGGTCAGGTCGCGGAAGGCGTCGTCATAGACGGCGATGGCCGTGGCCACCTCCCGATAGCAGCGCCCCACGGCCCGCCGGATGCGCGCCTGGGCCTTGCGGACATAGTCCAGAGACTCCCGTGAACAGGGCGGCAGGACCTTCAGGGCTTCGATCTCGTCGAGCACCTTGTTCACGCGGCTGGTCAGGTCGGCCAGGCACCACTTGTAGTAAAGAAACCCCCGCCAGCTGAAGACGCCCTCCCGGAAGCTCTCGGGATCCAGGCCGAAGGTCATCCGTAGGGGTTCGAGCTTCTCGTCGATCCGCGCGGAGAGCAGGCTGTCCACCAGCCGGCCCCCGTCATTGACCTCGAGGTCGCCGAAGGCCAGGGCGATCAGGTTGGCGACCTCCTCGGCCACGAAGGCGCGCATACGCTCGATATCGGCCTGGGAGATGGCGAAGTAGCAGGGGGCGACGTCGACCTTCCGCCGCCGCAGGTGCTCCCGCAGCAGGAAGGGATCGAACGAGGGCAGCTCGTTCATGATCTCCAGCACGCGGACGTCGCGGACGAAGTCGGCGCCGTCCTCGCCGCCGCACACGTCCATCAGGCCCTCGCGCCAGCCTCTTTGGCCCATCAGGATCGACAGGCCGCCCAGGCCGAACTGGTCTCGGTGCAGGGGAAAGATGATCTTGGTCGTGGTTCGGTTGGGGCAGGTGACCAGGTAGACCTCGTCATCCCGCAGGCGGTGCTTCACGAACAGGGAGGTGTTCAGCAACCGCGACCGGAACAGCGGTCGGTCGATATAGTCCCACGACTCGGACCAATCCCGGGCCACGGCGACAAGGTTCAGCACCCGCGTCGTGGAGGCGGTCTGCTCAAGGTTGGCCAGATTGCGCACGCCGCTGCGGGCCTGGGCGGAGAAGGCCGAATTGGGTCTGCTCATCGGGACGGGTCCGGGGCGGCGATAGCGTCACCATGCCGCACCGAGGTCACGCATAGGTTTAAAACCAGAGTGAATCGCTCGTTAGGGGCGTATTTTGCAATCGCGGCGAGCGTGGCCTGGAGCGAGCTCGCGAAAGTTTCCGACCGCTTGGCCGGTTTTGACCTGGGGTGGCATTGACCCCGGGGCAGGGGCTTCCCAGATCAACTGCACAATAACGCCCGGCGCCGGTCCCTCTGGAGCGGCCGCACGGATATCAGGCCCGAGGTCAGCTCGGGCCCTAGGGAGGCAGGGCTTGAGGCCGACGCTGGGATCAGCGCCGAGACGGGAGATATGCGCGCGCCGCCGCCGCGCACCCCAGCCCATTTCATTTCTCCCGCCGCACCCGCGCCGTTCCGCGCCCAGCCCCACCCGACGGGAGTTTCCATGAGTTCGACCACGACGGCCGAGCGGCCGCCGCTCACCCTTGGCGTAAAGCTGCTCTACGGGATGGGGGCGGCGGCGAACACCATCAAGCAGCGCGGCGTCTCCACCTTCCTGCTGCTGTTCTACAACCAGGTGGTGGGCCTGCCGCCGGCCATGGTCTCCGGCGCGATCGCCATCGCCCTGGCGGTGGACGCGGTGGTCGATCCCATGGTCGGCCAGGTCTCGGACAACTTCCGCTCCCGCTGGGGGCGCAGGCATCCCTTCATGTACGCCGCCGCCCTGCCGGTCGGCGTCGGCTTCTTCCTGTTGTGGAACCCGCCGCACGGCTGGGAGCAACAGGCCCTGTTCGTCTACATGCTCACCTGCCTGCTGGTGATCCGGGTGTTCGACACCTTCTTCGAACTGCCGTCCTCGGCCCTCCTCGCCGAGCTGACGGACAAGTACGACGAGCGCACCAGCATGATCGCCATCCGCCAGCTGTTCGGCGTTATCGGCGCCCTGCTGATGACCCTGGCGGTCTATCAGGTCTTCCTGCGTGAGAACCCCGACGGCTCCGGCGGCGTCACCCAGCGGGAAGGCTGGTTCGCCTATTCCATCGTCGCCGCCATGATCATCTCCCTGGTGATCCTGGCCTCGTCCTGGGGCACCCACTCCCAGATCCCGTTCCTGCGTCAGCCCCCGTCGCGCAAGGTGACCTTCGCCGGCATGGCCAAGGAGATGGGCGAGACGCTCAAGAACCGCTCGTTCCTGGTGCTCACGGTCAGCGGCATGTTCATGTCCATGTCGCTGGGCCTCAAAGGGGCGCTGGAGCTCTATTTCAGCCTCTACTTCTGGGGCCTGAACCAGGCCCAGCTCTCCCTGCTGACGGTTGCGGGCATGATCGCCAGCGTCTCCGGGGCCGCGCTCGCCGCGCCCGTGGCCAAGCGCCTGGGCAAGCGCAACGGGGCCATCATCATGTTCGCCGGCGCTGTGGTGGCCTTGGTGGGCCCCATCTTCCTGCGCCTGATCGGCCTGATGCCGCCCAATGGCTCGACCGCCCTGTTCGTCATCCTGTTCATCGACGTGATCCTGAACGGCGCCATGGCGATCATGACCGGCGTCATGCTGGCCTCGATGATCGCCGACGTGGTGGAGGAGTCGGAGGTCCAGACCGGCCGCCGCTCCGAGGGCCTGCTGATGAGCGCCGACAACCTGTTCAAGAAGCTGGTGTCCGGCGTCGGTGTCTTCGCCTCGGGCCTGGTGCTGGCCTTCGCCCAGTTCCCGCAAGGCGCCAAGCGCGGCGAGGTGCCGGAGGATATCCTGCACGCCATGGCCTGGGTCTATCTGCCGGTGATCCTGGGCTTCTACAGCATCGCGATCCTGGGCCTGTTCCTGTTCCGCATCGACCGCAAGACGCACGAGGATAACCTCGCCATCCTGCGCGCCCGGGCCGAAGCCGAGGCCGAGATCGAGCAGGGGCGGCCGCCGACCCTGCCGTGATATTCTCTATGGAGAAACATTCTCTCTAGAGTGAAAATCACTCGCAAGCCGGGGCGACCGGCGCCATCCTGCCCGCCAACAAGAAACCTTCAGGGTGGAGACGGGCATGGGTCAGGTGGATCTGGTCGTCCGGGGCGGCACGGTGTTCGACGGAACCGGCGCGCCGGGCGTCGAGGCGGATGTGGCGGTGGACGCTGGCCGCATCGTCGCGGTGGGCCCGCATCTGGCGCTCAAGGGACGCGAGGAGATCGACGCCCGCGGCCTGCTGGTCACCCCCGGCTGGGTCGACATCCACACCCACTATGACGGCCAGGTGACCTGGGCTTCGCGGCTCGATCCGTCCTCGACCCTGGGCGCCACCACGGTGGTCATGGGGAATTGCGGCGTTGGCTTCGCGCCGGTGCGGCCCCAGGACCACGACACCCTGATCCGCCTGATGGAGGGCGTGGAGGACATTCCGGGCGCGGCCCTGCACGAGGGCCTGACCTGGAAGTGGGAGAGCTTCGGCGACTACATGGACGCCGTCGACAGCATCCCGCACGACATCGACGTCGGCCTGCAGGTCCCCCACGGCGCCCTGCGCGTCTATGTGATGGGCGAGCGCGGCGCGAACCGAGAGCCCGCGACCGCGGACGAAAACGCCGCCATGCGCGAGATCACCGCTGAGGCGATCCGCCAGGGCGCCCTGGGCTTCTCCACCACCCGCACCATGGTCCACCGCACCGCCGACGGCGACCTGACGCCCACGATCGGCGCGGCCCGTGACGAGATGCTGGCCATCGCCCAGGGCCTGGCCGACGCCGGCTCCGGCGTCCTGCAGATCGTCAGCGACTTCAAGGATATGGACGAGGAATTCGCCCTGCTGCGCGAGATGATGGTCGTCGCCGGCCAGCCGCTCAGCTTCTCCATGGTCCAGGCCGATGTGGTCCCCGACCAGTGGCGTCACCTGATGGAGCGCCTGGACAAGGCCGCCGACGACGGCCTGCCCATGAAGGCGGTGATCGCCGGCCGACCCGTGGGCCTGATGCTGGGCCTGCAGGGCTCGGCCCATCCCTTCATCTCCCGGCCCAGCTACCAGGAGATCGCCGACCTGCCGCTGGACGAGAAGGTCGCGCGGATGCGCGATCCGGCCTTCCGCGCCCGGCTGATCGCCGAGGCGCCCGCCAAGGGCCACCCGTTCATCAACTCCCTGGCCGGCGCCTATCACAAGATGTTCGAGCTGGGCGATCCGCCGAACTATGAGCCGGATCCCAAGGACAGCCTGGGCGCCAAGGCCAAGGCGCTGGGCGTCAATCCGGACGAGCTGGTCTATGACGCCCTGATCGCCGACGAAGGCCGCGCCTTCCTCTATTTCCCCATGCACAACTACGTCGAGGGCAGCCTCGACAATGTGCGCACCATGATCGACAGCCCCAACACCCTGTCGGGCCTGTCCGACGGCGGGGCCCATGTGGGGGCGATCTGCGACGTCAGCCTGCCGACCTTCATGCTCACCCACTGGGTCCGCGACCGCACCCGCGGCCCGCGCTTTGACCTGGCCCGGATGATCCACATCCAGACCCAGGTGACAGCGGAATCCGTGGGCCTGCTGGACCGCGGCGTCATCGCGCCGGGCTACCTCGGGGACCTCAACGTCATCGACTTCGAGCGGCTGCAGCTCAAGGCGCCCTACATGGTCTACGACCTGCCCACCGGGGCGCGGCGCCTGATGCAGGAGGCTGACGGCTATGTGGCGACCATCAAGTCCGGCCAGGTGATCTATCGCGAGGGCCAGCCCACCGGCGCCCTGCCGGGCCGTCTGGTCCGCGGCCGCCAGCCGGCGCCCCAGGCGCTCGCTGCGGAGTAGGGGGCCTTGGTTCCGCTCATCATCGAGGCGGCGCTGAATGGCGGCACGCCCAAGTCCCGCCAGCCGCACACGCCCAAGACCCCGGTCGAGATCGCGACCGACTCCCTGGCCGCGCTCGCCGCCGGCGCCGGCGTCGTGCACACCCACATCCAGGGCTACACCGCCACCGGCGACGCCGCCGCCCAGGAGTATTGGGCCGGCTGGGCGCCGGTGCTGGACCAGCAGCCTGACGCGATCCTCTACGCCACCGTGGCCGGGGGAAAGTCGGCGGAGGACCGCTTCGGCCACTATCGCGACCTGGCCCGGCGCGGCATGCGCATGGGCGCGCTCGACCCAGGCTCCGTGAACCTCGCCACCCACGGCGACGACGGCCTGCCGGGGACGACCTCCTTCGTCTACCAGACCAGCTACAAGGATATCGCCTGGCTGACGGACGTGCTGGCGGCTGAAAAACTCGGCCCGTCCATCGCCGTCTATGAGCCGGGGTTCCTGCGCGCCACGCTCGCCTATCACCGGGCCGGCCGCCTGCCGAAAGGCGCCTTCGTGAAGTTCTACTTCGGCGGCGCCTACAACATGCTGGACGGGCAGAAGAGCGACATCACCTTCGGCCTGCCGCCGACGCAGAAGGCCCTCGAGGCCTATCTGGAGATGATGGAGGGCTGCGACCTGCCCTGGGCCGTCACCATCCTGGGCGGCTGTGTCGCCGAGACGGGGCTTGCGAAGTTGGCCATCGAACGCGGGGGACACGTCCGGGTGGGCTTGGAGGACTATGCCGGTCCGCGCACGCCCACCAACGCCGAACTCGTGGCCGAAATCGTCGAGATGGCCAAGGCCGCCGGCCGCCCGGTCGCGACCAGCGCCCAGACCGCCGAGATCCTGGGCCTGCCCGCCTGATGCCCAGCGCCACGGTCCATGTGCTGAGGCCTGAGCCCCCGGCCAAGCCGGTGGGGGCGGTCACTTCGGCCATCGCCATCCTGCGCTGCCTGGGCCAGTCGACTGAGCCCTTGCGCCTGTCGGACATTGTCCGCGAACTCGGACTCAACAGCTCGACCGTCCTGAACATCCTGCGGACCCTCGACTATGAGGGCCTGGTCGCCGTCGACCCTCGCACCAAGCGCTACCAGTTGGCCCAGGGCCTGGCCGATCTCGCGAGGCCGCTGACCGGCCAGGACGACACTCGGATGCTGCGCCAGATGGACCTGACGGCCGAGGCGCTGGGCGCCACCGTCGCCCTGTGGACCGTTATTGGCGACGAGGTGGAGCTGACCCACGTCGCCGAGTCCTCAGCGGTCATGCGCATCGCCTTCACCGTGGGCCGTCGCCTGCCGGCCTATCTCGGCGCCATGGGCCGCCTCGTGGCCGCGCGCAGCGATGCGGGCCCGGCCGAGCGTCGCCGCCAGTTCGACGCCGTGCCCTGGAACCGCCCGCCGGCCTATGAGGCCTGGCTGGCCGAGGTGGAAGAAGCCCGCCGCCTCGGCGTCGGCTTCGACCACGGCGCCGTCAATCCTGGGGTGCTCGGTGTCGCCGTGCCGGTGGAGGGGCAGGGGCCCCTTCGCCGGATCATCGCCGCCGCCATGTTCGAAACCCCTGACCTGCAACCCGACCTCATCGCCGAGCGCCTGCGCCAGATCGCGGCCCTGGCTCCAGACGCGGAGACCCGCCATGCATGACCTGATCCTCAAGAACGGCCTGATCGTCGACGGCACGGGCGCGCCCGGCTTTCGCGGCGATGTCGCCGTCAAGGACGGCGTGATCGTCGAGGTGGGCGAGGTGTCCGGCCCGGCCGCCCGCACCCTGGACGCTGACGGCGCCCTGATCACCCCCGGCTTCGTCGACATCCACACCCACTATGACGGCCAGGTGTCCTGGGACAGCGTGCTGGCGCCGTCCTCGATCAACGGCGTCACCTCCATCGCCATGGGCAACTGCGGCGTCGGCTTCGCGCCCGCCCGGCCCGAGAAGCACGCCTGGCTGATCAACCTGCTGGAGGGCGTGGAAGACATTCCCGGCACGGCCCTGGCCGAAGGCCTGACCTGGGATTGGGAGACCTTCCCCGACTATCTGAACGCCCTGGCCCGCCGCAGCTACACGCTGGATATCGGCGCTCACGTGCCTCACGCGGCCCTTCGCGCCTATGTGATGGGCGACGCCGGCGGCGACCATGAGGCGGTTCCGTCTGATGCTGAACTCGCCCGCATGGAGGCTCTGACCTTCGAGGCCATGGAGGCCGGCGCCCTCGGCTTTTCCACCTCCCGCACCTATGTCCACCGCAGCCGCGACGGCCAGAACATCGGCACCCTAACGGCGTCGGAGGCCGAGCTTCTGGGCATCGCCGGCGCCCTGAAGCGGGCGGGCCGGGGCGTGATCCAGCTGATCAGCGACGCCTACCTGACCCCCGACGACGACTTCGCCCAGCGCGAGATGGACCTGATCCGCGCCCTGGTCCGCACCACCGGCCGCAAGCTGTCCTTCACCGTGCAGCAGACCGATGACGCGCCCGACCGCTGGAAGCACATCTTCCGCGAGGTGGCGGCCATGAACGCCGAGGGCCTGGACGTGAAGACCCAGGTGGCCCCGCGTCCCCTGGGCGTGATCCTCAGCTTCGCCTCGACCACCAACCCGTTCTTCATCTGCCCGACCTACCGCGAGGTGGCCCGCGAGGCGACGACCGAACAGCGGCTCGCCGCCCTGGCCGACCCGGCGGTGAAGGCCAAGATCCTGGCCGAGCACAAGCACATCCATCCGCCCGGCATGGCCCTGATCATCGTCCAGGGTTTCAACCGCATGCACCGCATGACCGATCCGGTGGACTACGAGCCCGACGCCTCGACCTCGCTCGGCGTCGAAGCTGAGCGCCTGGGCCGCGACCCGGCCGACTTCGTCTATGACGTGCTGCTGGAGGAGGGCGGTCGCCGGCTGCTCTACATGCCGCTGATCAACTATGCGCGCGGCAACCTCGACGACGTCTGGGGGATGATGAGCGGGCCGCACAGCCTCTATGGCCTGTCGGACGGCGGCGCCCACTGCGGCACCATCTGCGATGGCTCCTTCCCGACCACCACGCTCGAGCTGTGGTCCAAGGGCTCCAAGCAGGGCTACAAGGCGCCCATCGAGCAGCTGGTCCACGGCTACACCCAGCGCAACGCCCAGCACGTCGGCTGGCATGATCGCGGCGTGGTGAAGCCGGGCTACCTGGCCGACCTGAACGTCATCGACCTCGGGGGGCTTTCCCTCGGCCCGCCGGAGATCGTCCAGGACCTGCCCGCCGGCGGCGCCCGCCTGCTGCAGACCGCCCGCGGCTATCGCTGGACCGTCAAGTCCGGCAAGGTCACCTTCGAGAACGGCGCCTGGACCGGCGAAGTCCCCGGCAAGCTGCTGCGCGGCGACCAGGGGCTCTAGCATTTCCCCCGCACATCCCGGCCTTCGCCCGGATGTGCGGGGAATTCGCTCAAACCCGCAACACCGCCTTGGCCATGATGTTCCGCTGCACCTCATCCGTGCCGCCGGCGATGCTGGCCGCACGGCCTTCGTAGTAGCGGGCGACCTCGCGCCTGGCCCAGGCCGGGCCGAGGGGCGGGGAGGGCGCGGGGCCCGCCGCTTGCGGGAACCAGGGCGCGGCATAGTCGCCGGCGGTCTCCACATAGAGCTCCGTCATACGCTGAACGATCTCCGTGCCCTTGAGCTTCAGCATTGAGGATTGCGCGCCAGGGGCGTCGCCCGCCGCCACTTCCCACAGGGTGCGCAGTTCGGTCATTTCCAGGGCCTTGAGTTCGATCTCGGTCTCCATCAGCCGGCGTGCGAAGCCGGGCTCACGGATCAGGCCGTTGTCGGTGGCCGCGGCGCGGATCCCGGCCAGCAGGTTTAGCGACAGGGAGACATAGGCCTGGCCCGTGCGCTCGTGAGTCAGGAGGCCCTTGGCGTAGGTCCAGCCCTGGCCCTCCTCGCCGATGCGGTTCTCGACGGGCACGCGGACGCCGTCAAAGGTCACCCGGTTGAAGCTGTGGCGGCCGTCGAGGGAGATGATTGGCGAGACCTCGATCCCGGGCGTGCGCATATCCACCAGCAGGAAGGTGATTCCGGCCTGCTTCTTGGCCTCGGTCGCCGTGCGGGTCAGGCAGAACATCCAGTCGGCCTGGTGGGCGCCGCTGGTCCACACCTTCTCGCCGGTGATCACATAGTGGTCGCCCTCCAGCTCGGCCGCCGTGCGCAGAGAGGCCAGGTCCGAGCCCGCGCCCGGCTCGGAATAGCCCTGACACCAGCGGACCTTGTCGGCCAGGATATCGGGCAGGAACCGCGCCTGTTGCTGCGGCGAGCCATAGCCGAACAGGATCGGCGCCAGCATGCCCATGCCCATCCCGCCCACCTGCGGCGGTAGGCCGGCCCGGCTGGTCTCGCGTTCCCAGATGAAGGCCTGGGTGGCGCTCCAGCCGGGACCGCCGAACTGGACCGGCCACTTGTTCGCCGCCCAGCCTCTGGCCAGCAGGGCGTCGCGCCACCGCGCCTCGTCGTCGGCGTTCTGCTCGCGCGGCGCATGATCCGGAAAGGTCTGAGCGATCAGCGCGCGCACCTCGTCCCGAAAGGCCAGGTCGGTGGGGGTGAAATCCAGATCCATGGACTCGGTCCGTTATTGGAGTATATCTACAATAGAAGAAGCCGCAGGCCGCTAGGTCAAGCGCCAAGGAGGATTTGATGCCCAATAGCGAGCCCTTCCGCCTGTCCGAGACCGACGGCGTCCTCAGCGGCCCGGTGCGCCGGCCGGCCAATGCGTCGAAGCTGGCGGCCGGCTCCATCCACGACGACGCCACAGCCCAGCGCCTCGGCTTTCGCGGCGGCACGGTGGCCGCCAACATCCACTTCGAACAGTTCCCGCCGTTGCTCGAGGCGGCCCTGGGCGCAGCCTTCGCCCGCACCGGCGGCCTGTCTCTCTACTTCCTGACCCCCACCACGGATGGCGAGCCGGTCCAGGCCTTCGCCCGCCTGGAGGCGCCCGGCCGCGCCGAGGTCTGGATGCAGAACGCAGACGGCGGACGGGTCTGCGAAGGCACAGCCGTCCTGGCCGGGCCTGACGAGTTCTCGGCCCTGCGCGGGCGCCTGAAGGGCGTGCGACCGGCTCAAGACCTGCGCATTCTGGCCGGCGTGAGCGTCGGGGATGAGGTGCGTGATGTCCCGGCCCGGGTGGACAGCGCGCGCGGCGCGCCCCGCCTGGCCATGATCACCGAGGATCTGCCTCGCTATCACGGCGGCGAAGGCTTCGCAGGTCGCGTGGCCCCGCCCGCAACCGCCATCGACGCCCTACGCGCCGTCGAAGGCCCGCTGTTCGCCAAGGTGCAGGACTTCGTCGGCATGTTCGGCGCGATCGAACTGCAGATGCTGAACGGCCCCATCCTGGCCGACCATGACTACCTGGCCTCAGGCCGGGTCCTGGCCCTGTCGGAGTCGCCGAAGACCGAGATCGTCTGGTACGAAGCCTCGCTGACCGACCCGAAGACCGGTCAGAGGGTCGCCCAGATGATCCTGATGTCCCGGGTGCTGAAGGCGTCCTCGCCCCTCTGGGCTTGAGGCCGTCCGCGCATCACGGCAACCATGGCGGCCGGAGGTGGCCATGCTCAGGCTCGACGGCGGCGGACAGACCCTGCTCATCTGGCTGGACGCCGGACGGCCAAAGCTCGCCTATTGGGGACCGGGCCTGCCACCCGACCTCGACGACAGCGCCGTCGAGGTCCTGGCCCAGGCGACCCTGCCCTCAGGCGGCGTGCTGGACGCCGGCGAGGCCCTCGACCTGTTCCCGGAGGCCGGCAACGGCTTCACTGGCCATCCGGCCCTGATCGCCCACCGCGCGGGCGGCGGCTTCGTCAGCCAGATGCGCGCCGCCGGCTATGAACTTACCGCGGACGGGCTCAGCATCGAGCTTGCGGATCCTGCGGCGGGTCTGGCGGTGCGGCTCAGCCTGTCGCTCGACCCCGCCACCGGCGTCGCCGCCTTCCGCGCCCGCCTGACCAACACCGGCGACGACGCCCTGGCGCTCGATTGGATGAGCCCTTGCGCCCTGCCGTTCGCGGCGGGGGAACTGATGATGTTCGACGGCCGCTGGGCCCGCGAGTTCCAGACCGTGCGCCAGGCCCTGCCCACCGGCCTGGTGCTCAAGGACAACCGCACCGGCCGCACCTCGCACCACGCCCCGCCCTACATGCTGGTGGGGGAGGCGGGCTTCAGCCAGGCGACGGGCGAGGTCACCGGCGCCCACCTGGCCTGGAGCGGCGACGCCCGCATGCTGGCCGAACGCCTGCGCGATGGCCGTATCCAACTCCAGGGCGGCGAACTCTTCCTGCCCGGCGAGGTCAGCCTGGCGCCCGGCGAGACCTATGACACCCCGATCCTCTACGCCGCGCGCTCCGGCGCCGGCCTGAACGGCCTGTCGGACCGCTTCCATCCCTTTGTCCGCGAGGTGATCCTGGGCGGGCGGCTGAAGGCCAAGCCCCGGCCGGTGCACTTCAACACCTGGGAGGCGGTCTACTTCCGCCACGACCTCACTGAGCTCAAGGCCCTGGCCGATCTCGCCGCCGAGGTGGGGGCCGAGCGCTTCATCCTCGACGACGGCTGGTTCAAGGGCCGCAATGACGACACCACCAGCCTGGGCGACTGGATCCCCGACGCCGCCAAGTATCCCGACGGCCTGACGTCCCTGATCGATCACGTCCGCGGCCTCGGCCTGGAGTTCGGCCTGTGGGTCGAGCCGGAAATGGCCAATCTCGACAGCGACCTCGTCCGCGCCCATCCCGACTGGCTTTTGCATGTGGACGACCGCGCCCAGCCCGTGGGCCGGGGCCAGTATGTGCTGGACCTCACCCGTCCGGAGGTCGCCGACCACCTGTTCGCCCGGCTCGACGCCCTCTTGGCCCAGCACGAGATCGGCTACCTCAAATGGGACATGAACCGGGACCTGACCCATGCGGCCAGCCGCGGACGTCCCGCCAGCCGTCGCCAGACCCTGGCCGTCTACGCCCTGATCGACCGGCTGCGCGCCGCCCATCCGGACGTCGAGATCGAAAGCTGCGCCTCCGGCGGCGGCCGCGCCGATTTCGAGATCCTGAAGCGCACGGATCGCATCTGGACCTCGGACTGTAATGATCCGGTCGAGCGCCAGACCATCCAGCAGGGCTTCTCGATCTTCTTTCCGCCCGAGGTCATGGGCGCCCATGTGGGGCCGGCCGCCAGCCACACCACGGCGCGGCGCACCAGCCTGATGCTGCGCGCCTACACCGCCCTGTTCGGCCACATGGGGATCGAGGCCGACGTCCGCGACTTCCCGGACAAGGACCGGACGCGCCTGGCTGAGGCGATCGCTCTGCACAAGCGCCTGCGACCCCTGCTGCACGGTGGCCGGGTCCTGCGTCAGGACCCGGCCGACCCCGGCGCGGTCGCCGGGCTGGTCGTGGCTGAGGACCAGGCCCTGGCCAGCTACGCCCAGCTGGAGACGTCCCCGCACGCGACCTCTGCGCCCCTGCGGTTGACCGGCCTTGAGCCTAAGCAGACCTACGAGGTGACGCTGCTCAATCAGCGTCCCGCCCCGCCCAATCGCTTCACCCCGGACCTCCTTAAAGGGCAGGCGGTGCGCACGACCGGCGACCTGATCCAGGCCTTGGGACTGCCGCTGCCCGTCCTGCGAGCCGGCGAGATCGCGGTCTTCCAGCTGACGAGGGTCTAGCGGCGCTTGATCTCCGCCACGCCGGCGCTGATCGCGCCGAGGATCATGCCGATGGTCAGGGGCTCGATCTTGACCCGCGTCGCGGTCCCCGCCGCGATCCGGGCGCCGGCCGCCGCCGTAATCCCCATGCACAGCTCGACAATCGCCTCGGCCTCGGCCTCCACGATGTCATGCGCGCGGGCCAGTCGCCGGGACAGAAAGCGCACCGCCGCCCGGCGGTCGGCGCGGTTCTCGACCTCGAAGGCCGCCACCACGCCCGGATCGCTCATCAGCCGCTCGATCAGCAGCCCCCGCTCCTCGGACTGGCGTAGGGACAAGGCCGTCATGCGGCGCACCATGTCCTCGAAGTCCGCAGACGCCGTATTCTCGATCGCCTGGGCCGCGTGCAGCCGCTCGTACTCCCGCCGCAGCACCGCCTGCAGCAGGTCGAGCCGGCTTGGGAAGTAGTGATAGAGCAGGGCGGGGCTGACCTCAGCGCGCGCCGCCACGCCCTCCATGGTCAGGCCGGACAGGCCCTGGTCGATCACCAGGCCCGCGGCCTGGTCCAGGATCGCGTTGCGCCGATCTTCCGGCGCCAGACGCGTCCGACGCTTTGGAGCCGCCGCCATCTAGCTGATCCGATAGGGCACGACGGTGCGCTCGTCGCCGGGCACCCAGATCGGCCGGTCCACCGGCGGGAAGGCGCGCTGTGGACAGTCGTTGCGCTCGCAGATCCGGCACGAGACCCCGATCCGCGCGGGCCGACCATTGATGTCCACCCCTTCGGAATAGACCAGGGCGTCGGCGTACTGAAGCTCGCAGCCGAAGCCGAGCACATAGCGCCGGTCCGGCTCCAGGAAGGCGCCTGAGCGCTTCACCACGCTGCGCGCCACGCAAAGATAGCGCGCGCCGTCCGGCATTTCCGCCACCTGCACCAGGAACCGGTCCGGATGGCCGATGGCGTCGTGGACGTTCCACATCGGACACGCCCCGCCGAAGCGGGCGAACTGGAAGCGCGTGGCGCTGTGCCGCTTGGTGATGTTGCCGGCGTGGTCCAGGCGCACGAAGTAAAAGGGTATGCCCCGCGCGCCCGGCCGCTGCAGGGTCGAGAGCCGGTGACAGACCTGTTCCAGGCTGGACTGGAACCGCCGCGCCAGCTGCTCGACATCGTGCCGCAGCTCCCGCGCCGCTCCGGCGAACCGGCGATAGGGCAGGACCAGGGCGCCCGCCGCATAGTTCCGCAGCCCCACTCGGCAGACATCGCGCGCCGCCTGGCTGTGCAGGCCGGACGCCGCCAACTCGGCGTCGACCAGCCCGCCCAGCTCCGCCGAGACGATGTGGAAGGCCATCTGGAAACAGCGTGTCGCCGCCGGCTGGGCGGCGTTCAGCACCAGGGTCTTGGTCGCGGCGTCATAGCGGCGCATCAGGTCGCCAGAACCGTCGCGGACCACGGTCAGGCCCATGGTCTCGCGCAGATAGGTGTCCAGCACCGCTTCCAGATGGACGCCCGCGCCCCCCAGGTTCAGCCGCTCGGCCAGGGCCTCGGCGGCCAGGTCCAGCTCATGCAGATAGTTGTTCTTGTAGTGGAAGAAGTCCCGCACCTCCTCATAGGGCAGGAGGGACGAGGCCGCCGCCGTCTCGTCGACCGCCACGGCGGCGTCAGCCTGGCGCAGCCGGTCCTCGAGCCGCGCATAGGCCCGGTGCAGTTCCAGGAACCGGTGGGCGAAGACGGGCGCGGTGGCCGCCACATGCTTCAGCTCGGTGAAGGACAGGGCGCCTGGCGCATCGTTCAGGCCCGCCGTGGCCTCCCGCAGGTCGGCGATCAGGCGCTGGTCATCGTCGGCGTCCAGGGCCGAGGCGTCCACCTCGAAGGCCTTGATCATGGCCAGCAGCACGCGGGCCGAAACCGGGCGCTGGTTGGCCTCGATCTGCGACAGGTAACTGATCGACAGGCCCAAGAGACCGCTGGCCGCGTCGAGGGTCCAGCCGCGCTCCTGGCGCAGCCGCTTGACCTTCGGGCCGATGAAGAGCTTGTCCGCCATCAGTTTCGCAATTTTGCAGTTTCACAAGTTGCGCTGCGAGCGCGTTCACACCTTGGCCCATTTCCGCGGGCCATGCAGCAGGAAATTGCTGACTTTTTTGCCGTGCCGGTGCGTAAGGTGTTTCGCAGCTTCACACGGCAAGCGAAATTTCGCGGCCGCATCGAGACGGGAGATTTCTATGGCGACGGCGACCCGGTCCATGGCGACCATCACCCAACTTTCCGAACTCTACGGCCTGACCCCGCGCGCCATCCGCTTCTACGAGGAGCGTGGCCTGGTCGAGAGCGGTCGCGACATGTTCAACCGCCGCCTCTACGACATGGACGCCCGCGAGCGCCTGCGCGCCATCGCTGAGCTGCGCCGCGCCGGCCTGGGCCTGGAAGAGATCGAAACCATCCTGAGCCTGGAAGACGGCGAAGCGCGCCACGCTCAGATCCTGGACGCCCTGGACCGCCGTCGCGCCCAACTGGAAGGCGACCTGAACGTCCTGCGCGTCGCCATCGACCGCTACCAAGGCCAGACCCAGCGGGTCGCCGCCTAAAAACGGGCCGGCAGGGGCTGGAGATCCGGCGAGACCCAGCCCCGCCGCGCTTCGACCGAGAACAGTCGGTCCTTGCTCCAGTAGGTGAGCAGCCAGCCCGAACCGCCGAGTTCGGTCTCCATCAGCCTATCGACCACCTCGTGCAGCGGCCTGTCCCCCCAGGCCGCCAGCACCGCTTGCGCCGCATGGATCGAGGCCAGGGTGATGGTCTCGTGATAGCCGGAGCTGTCGCTGTTCTCGACGCCGGTTGCGGTGTTGTAGGCCCGGATCATGTCCGGCATGGCGGCCGGCAGGTCGAGATCCGGCCGCGCCCGCAAAAGCCAGAGCGCGGCGGCGAAATGACCCGCATGGGTCCATTCAGCCTTGGGCAGGCTGCGGTCGCTGAATCGCAGGCCCAGATGGGCCACGGCGTCGTCATCGGGGTAGAACTTGGTCATCGGGTGTTCCTTGGTTGGAAGAGGACCCCGGACAGCGGACACGAAAAACCCCGCCGGCCGGGCGGGGTGGCGGGTTCGGATCCTGTGCTGAAAATCTAGGCCAGGACCTGCGCGCGCGCCAACGCCGCCGAAGACGGGCGTTGCTGCTGCTGATTTCTGCGCGCGGCGTGAACCATGGCCCAGGTTTGCCGTTCTGCGCCCCGGTCGTCAATGCGGTCCCGGTCCAGGTAGGCGACATGTCCAGGCCGCAACCCGGCGCCACCTTCGCGACAAGGGCGCGCAATACGCTCGCAACACGAAGCGCCGAGAGGTGAGTCCGTTCGCTTCGGCGCAGTAAGAGGTTCCGCTTGAAATTCTCCCCGACCCCTCCGCCGTTCTCCGCCAGCCTGCGTCAGCTGCTGATGGCGGGCGTTGTCGCCCTGGCGGCCTCGCCGGCCCTGGCCCAGACCACACCCGCCGCACAGGCCAAGACCCCTGTCGAGGCCGATGACGTCACCGAGGTTGAGGGCATCACCGTCACGGCGTCCGGTCGGCTGCCCGGCGCGGTGGTCGGCGACATTCCGGCCGAAGTGACCCTGACGCCGCGCGAGATCCGGGCCTATGGCGCGGCCAATGTCACCGAGCTGATCGCCGCCCTGGCGCCCCAGACCACCACCTCGCGCGGCGGCGCGGCCGGCGGACGGCCCGTGGTCCTGGTCAATGGCGCGCGGGTCTCCAGCTTCCGCGAGATCCACGACATCCCGACCGAGGCCATCGTTCGGGTCGACATCCTGCCGGAGGAGGTCGCGCTCAAATACGGCTACCGGGCCGACCAGAAGGTCGTGAACCTGGTCCTGCGTCGCCGCTTCAACGCCCTGACCGCCCAGGCCGGCTACAAGTTCGGCACGGCCAGCGGCGGCGCCGACGTGTCCGATATCGACCTGAACCAACTCACCATCCGCGACGGCTCGCGGCTGATGATCGACGCCAAGGCGAGCGACCAGAACCGGCTCTTGGAGACCGACCGCAACCTGGCGGCGCCCCGGTCCGACGCCGCCTATCGCACCCTGATCCCGGACCAGCAGACCTGGGCGCTCAACACGGTGCTGACCAAGCCTCTCTGGGAAGGCGGCGCGGGGACGGTCAATCTCAGCCTGGAGTCCGCCGACACCACCAGCCTGCTGGGCCTGAACACCGTGGCCTCAGGGCCGCTCACCCGCGACGGCTCCGTCGTCACTGGGCATCTCGGCGGGGCGCTGAACGGCGGCTTCCAAGGCTGGCGCTGGTCCGCCACCGCCAATCTCGACCGCACCGAGACGGACAGTGCGACCCAGCGGATCCTGTCCGGCGTGGGCTATCGCGACACCTCGAACTCGGTCTCCACCAGCTTCGACAGCCAGGCGGACATCAGCGGCTCGCCCTTCCGGCTGCCGGCCGGGGCGGTGAACACCATCCTGACCGTGGGCTACGAGTCCACCAAGCTGGAGAGCGACTCGGTGCGCGCCGGCGTCGCCCGCTCCGGCGAGCTGTCCCGCGACACGGCCAGCGCCAAGTTGAACGTCGACCTGCCCCTGGCCAGCGTCCGCAACGACGTCCTCGCCGGGCTCGGCGACCTGACGGTCAACCTCAACCTGGCCAGCGACCAGCTCTCCGACTTCGGCAATCTGTCCACGGTGGGCTATGGCCTCAACTGGTCGCCGGTGAAGCCCGTCCGCCTCATCGCCTCGGTGACCCGCGACCAGGGCGCGCCCACCCTGCAGCAGATCGGCGACCCGGAGCAGGTGACGCCCGGCGTCCAGGTCTATGACTTCCGCACCGGCCAGACGGTGGTGATCTCCCGCCTCGACGGTGGCAATCGCGCCCTGGACGCCCAGGAGGGCAGGGTGATGAAGCTGGGCCTCAACCTCACGCCCTGGTCCAAGGTCAACCTGACCTTCAGCGCCGACTATATCGACAGCCGGACCGACAACCTGATCTCCAGCTTCCCCAGCGCCTCGACCCAGGTGGAGGCGGCCTTCCCGGACCGGTTCATCCGCAGCGCGGCGGGCCAGTTGATCCAGATCGACGCCCGGCCGGTGAACTTCGACCGGCGCGACACCTCGGAATTGCGCACCGGCTTCAACTACCGCCGCAGCTTCGGGCCTCAGCCGAACTTCCCCCGCGGCCCGATGGGCGGCGCCGGTGGCGATGGGCCGCCGCCGGGAGGTCCCCCTCCGGGCGGTGGCCACGGATTCGGCGGACCGGGATTTGGCGGGGGCGGCTTCGGTGGTCCGGGCGGCTTCACCCCACCGCGCGGCATGGGCATGTTCCAGATCGGCCTCTATCACACGGTCAAGTTCACGGATGAGATCACCATCCGGCCGGGCCTGCCCAAGCTCGACCTGCTGGACGGCGCCGCCATCGGCTCGGGCGGCGGCACGCCAAAGAACCAGGTCGATCTCCAGGCCAACCTGACCCGCAACGGCCTGGGCGCCTCGCTGCAGGCGCACTGGGACGAGGGAACCCGGGTCGTGGGGTCCGGCGCCATCGGCGCCCAGGACCTCAGCTTCTCGGACCTGACGACGGTCAATCTGCGTCTGTTCGCCGACCTGGGCTTCCAGCCGGCCCTGCAGAAGCACCCCTTCTTCCGGCGCTCGCGGCTGGTGGTCTCCATCGACAACCTGTTCGACGAAAAGCAGACCGTCACGGCCAGCGATGGCACGACCCCGGTCACCTACCAGGCCGACTATCTCGACCCTCGGGGGCGAACGGTGAAGGTGTCCTTCCGCAAGCTGTTCTAGGCGCCTGCGCTCGGGGTCGCTTGCAATACGATACTGACTATGCGAGCTCTGTGGCTAACCAGAAAATAGGGAGAGCCGCCTTGCGTCCGAGTCCGCCCGAGCGTGTCGCCGAGTATCGCCGTCTAGGCTGGTGGCGAGGGGAGACGGTGGACGCCCTGTTCCGCCGCGGCGTGGCTGTCCAACGCGGCGCCGAGGCCCTGGCGGACGCACCTAACCGCGAGGCGTTGGTGGGCTCTGCGCCCCGCCGCCTGACCTGGGACCAGGCGGACGCCGCCGTCGACGCCCTGTGCCATGCCCTTGCGGGGCTGGGCGTGGGCCGCGGCGACGTGGTGGCGACCCAGCTTCCTAATCTGGTGGAGGGCGTGCTCGCCTTCCTGGCCTGCGCGCGGATGGGGGCGATCCTCAGCCCGGTCGCCATGGCCTATCGCGGCCACGAACTGCGCCAGATCCTGCCGGTGGTGGAGCCCAAGGTCTATCTGACGGTCGGCGCCTTCCATGGCTGCGACCACGCCGCGATGCTGACCGAGCTGAAGCGGGAAGGGGTGACCGCCGCCGAGATCATCACTCTGGCCGATGAGGCGCCGGATGGCGCCCATCGCCTGTCGGACCTGATCGCCCAGGCGTCCACCGCGCCCTATCCGACCACGGCCGACCTCGACGCCGCCGAGGGCCTGACCATCTGCTGGACCTCCGGCACCGAGGCCATGCCCAAGGGCGTGCCGCGGCACCACGACCACTGGGTGGTCAATGGCGAAGCCCTGGTGGAGGCGGCCGGCCTGATGCCCGGCGACACGGTCCTGAACCCGTTCCCGCTGATCAATATCGCGGCCATCGGCGGCATGCTGATGACCTGGCTGCAGTGCCAGGGCCGGCTGGTCCAGCACCATCCCTTCGACCTGCCGATCTTCCTGCGCCAGATGCAGGAGGAGAAGGTCGCCTACACCGTCGCCCCGCCAGCCGTGCTCAACATGCTGCTGCAGAACGAAGCCCTGCTGTCGGCCACCAACCTGTCGGCCTTGCGCTGCCTGGGCTCGGGCTCGGCGCCCCTGTCGCCCTGGATGGTCAAGGGCTGGCAGGAACGCCACGGCGTCACGGTCATGAACGTGTTCGGCTCCAACGAGGGCTGCTCGCTGTTCTCCACCGGCGAGGCCATTCCGGACGCCGAGCAACGCGCCCGGTTCTTCCCGAGGTTTGGCGCGCAGGGCGTTGAATGGCCTGCGCAATTCCCGGCCAAGATCCGCACGCGCCTGGTCGATCTGGCCACGGGGCAGGAGATCACCCAGCCGGGGATCGAGGGCGAGCTGCGCATCAGCGGCGCCATGACCTTCGACGGCTACTACAAGGCCCCAGACCTGACCCGCGCCGCCTTCGACGACCAGGGTTTCTTCCGCACCGGCGACCTGTTCGAAATCGCTCCGGACGGCGGCGGCCGCTTCTATCGCTTCGTCGGCCGCTGCAAGGAGATCATCATCCGCGGCGGCCAGAACATCTCGCCGGCCGAGCTGGACGTCCTGGTGGAAAGCCACCCCAAGGTCCGCGAGGGCGCCTGCGTCGCCTATCCCGACGAGCGCCTGGGCGAGCGGGTCTGCGCGGTGGTGGCCCTGAAGCCCGGCGTTGAGGCCCTGACCCTGGACGAGTTGAACGCCCACCTGAAGGCCCACGACATCGCCACCTTCAAGCTGCCAGAAAAGCTGCGAATCGTAGAGGCCCTGCCGCGCAATCCCCTGAACAAGGTTCTGCGGCGGGATTTGGGGGGCGTGGCTGCGTCCTGAGCGGACAATTGATCCAAAGCAACTTGGCTGGCGGCGAATGCAGCTTGCGCAAGCGGACTCGTTCCGCGACTTTCAGGCCCCGATATTGAAAGGGCTCTGACGAGACGCGATGGCCGCTCCGAAGTTCATTCGCACCTGTTCGATCTGGCGGGCGCTGGAGGTTGTCGGCGACACCTCGGTCCTCTTGATCCTTGAGGCGAGCTGGATCGGCGCCCGTCGGTTCGATGAGTTCCGGGCCCGCACCGGCCTGCTGCAGACCCTGCTCAGTGATCGCCTCAAGCGGCTGGTGGCCGCCGGCGTGCTGGAAAAGGCCCTCTACAGCGAGGCGCCGCCCCGCTTTGAATACAGGATGACCGCCAAGGGGCGCGACCTCTACTGGCCGGCCCTGATGATGCTGCGCTGGGAGCGCCGCTGGGCGCCCCAGGAGGGCAAGCTGCAGCTGCGCCTGCGCCACCGCACCTGTGGCCACGTCTTCGAGCCGGTGCCCACCTGCCTGAAGTGCGGCGACGAGATCAGCGCCCGCGACGTGGACTGGACCGAAGGCCCCGGCGTCGGCTGGATGGCCGCCCGCTACAGCCGCCGCCGCCAGCAGCGCCATGCCGCCGAGGGCGCCTCGGGCATGATGGTCGACGTGGCCCAGATCACCGGCGACCGTTGGGCGAGCCTGGTCCTGCGCTCAATCTTCACCGGCCTGCGCCGGTTCGACGAGATTCACCGCGACACCGCCATGGCCACGAACATCCTGTCGGAGCGCCTGTCCTGGCTGACGGCCCAGGGTGTGATCCGGGTGCACGAGCTTGGCGGCCGCCGGTTCGAGTACCGGCTGACCGAGAAGGGCGTCGACTACTATCCCGTCCTGCTCATGCTGATGCGCTGGGGCGATCAGTACTATGTCTCCCCAGAAGGCCCGCCGCTGCTCCTGCGCCACAAGGCCGACGGCCACGACCTCGAGCCGGCCGTCACCTGCTCCTGCTGCAGCCAGCCGGTCGAACCCCACGACGTGACCTTCGAGGTGGTCGAGGCGGCGCGGGTGCTGGAGCCGGCCGAGTGACCCAAGGTGTCATCCCGGTTTCGGCGTAGCCGAAGACCGGGACCCATAGACACCGATCTATCCGGAAAGCCCCGCGCATCTGGGTCCCGCACTTCCGCGGCTCCGCCGCTCCATGCGGGATGACACGTGGGAGCGCGCTCTAGTCACTTTCATAACGATACGAAGTCCGCTAGACCTCCGCCCAAGGGAGGACAGGCATGACCTATCGAGTCGTCCAATGGGCCACCGGGGCCATGGGGAAGAACTGCCTGCGGGCGGTGATCGACCATCCGGCGATGCAGCTGGTCGGCCTCTACGTCTATGGCGACGACAAGGCCGGCCGGGACGCGGGCGACATCGCGCGTCGCCCGCCCACCGGCGTCATCGCCACCCGCGACATCGACGAGATCCTGGCCCTCGACGCCGACGTGGTGATCCACTGCGCGCGCCTGGCGCCGCCCTATGGCAGCCATGACGCCGAGATCCTGAAGCTGCTGGCTTCGGGCAAGAACGTCATCAGTATCAATGGCTACTCCAAGCCTTCTCATGCTGAGCCGCAGCGCCTGGCGGCCCTGGAGGCGGCCTGCCGGCAGGGCGGCTCGACCCTGATGGCGGCAGGCCTGAACCCCGGGTTCGCGGGTGAGCAGCTGGCCGTGGTCGCCTCGGGCGTCTGCCAGCAGCTGGACCATATCGAGGTGGTCGAGAGCGTCGACTGCCGCCCGGTCCGCAATCCGGATTATGTATTCAAGATCCTGGGCTTCGGCTCAGATCCTCAAACGGTGAACCCCAATGATCCGGCCTGGGGGCCGGCCAGCTCGCTGAACGGCATGTACACCGAGGTGCTCGCCGCCATGGCCGAGCACCTGAACCTGCCCCTGGAGCGGGTGGAGACCGACCATCGCGTCTTCCCGGCCACCGAGCCTCTGAGCATCGCCGCCGGCGCGATCGCTGAAGGCGCTATCAGCCACATCAACTGGCGCTGGCGCGGGATCGTCGCCGGTCAGACCCGCCTGACCATGTCCATCCAGTGGTACATGGAGACCGCCCATCTGCCCGACCCGCACCCGTCGCTCTGGACCATCCACATCGAGGGCCAGCCCGGCGTGCGCCTCGCCGTCGAGCTGGAGAAGCGGAAGGGCGACACCAGCCCGACCTCCGCCGAGCAGATCGCTGTCGCCGGTTCGGTGCTGAACGCCATCCCCGTCGTCACCGCGGCGGCGCCTGGCCTGCTGACCCGACCCCTGGCGACGCCGTTTCGCGGCGACCTCCTCTAGGTCGCTTGCATAACGAAACGATCCGTGGATGATCAGCTTCGGAGGACGCGCATGACGGACAGGATCGCGGAGAGCGCCAGGCTGGATGGCCGGGCGGTGATCGTAACCGGAGCAGGGAAGGGGCTGGGCCGCGCCTACGCCCTGGACCTCGCGGCCCGTGGCGCCATGCTGGTCGTCAACAACCGCTGGGTCGACCGGACCCAGCCCTCCAGCGCCGACGCCGTGGTGGATGAAATCCACGCGGCCGGCGGCCAGGCCGTCGCCAACTACGAGCCCGCCGAGGCGCCCGACACCGGCGAGGCCCTGGTCGCCCAGGCCCTGGCCGAGTACGGCCGGCTGGACGCCGTGGTCTCCAACGCCGGCGTGCCGGAGACCCAGCGCCTGCACCGCCAGACCCGCGAAGGGTTCCAGCGCATCTTCGACATCAACTTCTTCGGCGCCTTCCATCTGGTTCAGGCCGCATGGGGGGAGCTCTCCAAGGCGCCCGCCGGCCGCATCGTGGTCAGCGCCTCGTCCGCCGGCCTGCATGGCGGCGACGGCATGGCCGCCTACGCCTCGTCCAAGGCCGCCCTGATCGGGCTGGTGAAGGGCCTGGCGGTGGAGGGCCGCCCCCGCAACCTGATGATCAACGCCATCGCCCCCTATGCGGTGACCGCGATGACCGAGCAGCACCTCGCGCCTGGCCTGGCCGAGCGCATGGACCCCGCCGACGTCGCGCCCCTGGTCGCCTGGCTGGTCAGCGAGGCCTGCGATGTCAGCGGACAGACCCTGGTCAGCGGCGGCGGCCGGGTCCGCGCGGCCTTCTCGGTCGAGGGCCAGCCGGTGCAGTTCTCGGAGGGCCAGGTCGGCGGCGCCGTGCGCACCGCGCTTCAGGCCGGGCCGCGCGAAACCTATCCGGACGCCCACCAGGCGTTCGCGGCCTTCATGGACGGCCGGGCGGCCTTGGCCCCCGACCCGACGCTTGTATAGTCGAACCCACAATCAGATTGGGCCGCGCGGGCGGCCGGGCGAGGAAACCATGGTCTACATTCTGGGCGGCTGGCAGAGCGATTTCGCCAACAACTGGGCCCGCCAGGGCATGGAGATGGCCGACGCATTCTCGGAGGTCGTGGGCGAGGGCCTGAACGCCGTCGGCCTGGACGCCAAGGACGTGGAGACCGGCCACGTGGGCAACTTCGTCGGCGATCTGTTCGCCGGCCAGGGGCTGCTGGGCGGCTTCTTCGGCCTGGTGCACCCGGACTTCGACGGCCTGCCCACCGCCCGGCACGAGGCCGCCTGCGCCTCGGGCAGCGTCGCCATCCTGGCCGCCGCCTCCGAGATCGAGGCTGGCCGCTACGACCTGGCGTGTGTCCTCGGCATGGAGCAGATGCGCAACGTCTCCGGCCAGAAAGCGGCCGAGAACCTGGGCGCCGCCGCCTGGGCCGGCCACGAATATCTCGACGCCAAGTTTCCCTGGCCCAAGGCCTTTTCCGACCTGGCCGAGGAATATGACCGCCGCTACGGGCTCAAGTACGAGCACCTGATGCGCATCGCCGAGGTCAACTTCACCAACGCCAAGCGCAACCCCAACGCCCAGACCCGCAGCTGGCAGTTCAACGAGAAGAGCTTCACCGCGGACGACGAGGCCAACCCCGTGGTCGAGGGCCTGACCCGCAAGCAGGACTGCGGCCAGGTCACCGACGGCGCCGCCGTGGTCTTCCTCGCCTCGCCAAAGCGCGCCGCCGAATACGCCGCCCAGCACGGGATCCCGCTGGAAAGCCTCCCGCGCATCAAGGGCTGGGGCCACCGTTCCGCGCCCATCTCCTATGAGGCCAAGATCCGCGCCAGCCAGGGCCAGGACTATGTGTTCCCGCAGGTCCGTCGCGCCATCCTCGACGCCCGCACCCGCGCCGGGGTCACCGACATTGACCAGATCGACGTGGTTGAGACCCACGACTGCTTCACCACCACCGAATACATGGCCATCGACCACCTGGGCCTGACGGCGCCCGGCGAAAGCTGGAAGGCCATCGAGGCCGGCGACATCGAGATCGGCGGCCGCCTGCCGATCAATCCCTCCGGCGGCCTGATCGGCCTGGGTCACCCCGTGGGCGCCACCGGCGTGCGCATGGCGCTGGACGCCTTCAAGCAGGTCACCGGCCAGGCCGGCGACTACCAGGTCGAGGGCGCCAAGACCTGCCAGACCCTGAACATCGGCGGCTCGACCACCACCACGGTCAGCCTGGTCGTGGGGGTCTGATCGTGGCCGATGGGATGAACCCGGCGAATGCGCCGTTCCGCGAGGCGAACCTCCTGCCGGTGGACCTCGACATCGAGCGTCGCGCCGACGGGACCATCCTGATCCGCTCGAAGGTCCCGCTGAAGGCCTACGACGCCAACATCCCGGCGGCGTTCGCCAAGCGGGTCGAGATCAGCGGCGACAAGCCGGCCCTGGCTCAGCGAGGCGTCGACGGCGAGTGGGTGTTCACCAGCTTCGCCCAGCTGAAGCGCGACATGGACGCGGCCACCCAGTGGCTGATGAATGTCGAGCAGGCAGGGCCGGTGCTGATCCTGGCCGGCAACACCCCGGCCTTCGCGGTGATGAGCTTCGCGGCCCAGGCCAGCGGCCGCGCCGCCTGTCCGGTCAGCGTCACCTATGCGGCCCTGGGCGGCGACTATGGGCGCCTCGCCCACGTCATCGCCAAGGTGAAGCCCGCCGTGGTCTTCGCCGAGGACAGCAACCTGGCCAAGGGCGCGCTGGAGACCCTGGACCTCAGCGGCGCGCGCATCGTCACCACCGACCCCTCCAAGATCGCCAAGCCGGCCACGGCCTATGCCGACCTGCTGGCCACTCCGGTCACGCCGGCCGTCGCCGCCTCCATCGCGCGCCTGAAGCCCGACGACCGCGCGGCTTTGATGCTGACCTCCGGCTCCACCGGCCTGCCCAAGGTCGTGCCGATCACCTTCGACAACCTGGTCGCCAACGCGGTGCAGTGTCAGCAGACCATCGGCGAGGCGGCGGGCTGGCATGAGAACATGCTCGACTGGCTGCCCTGGCACCACGCCGCCGGGGCCTTCGTCCTGCGCACCACCCTGATGGAGGGCGGGACCCTCTATATCGACGACGGCAAGCCGGCGCCGGGCCTGTTTGAGACCTCCATCCGTAATCTGCGCGACGTCTCGGTCAGCTATTTCAACAACGTGCCCCTCGGCTACACCATGCTGGTGGACGCCCTGGAGCAGGACCCGGTCCTGCGCGCCAATTTCTTCAAGAAGATGCGGCTGATGCTCTATGGCGGCGCGGGCCTCAGCCAAGCCGTCTATGACCGGCTGCAGGCCGCCGCTGTGGCCGAGACCGGCCACCGCATCATGATGACCAGCGGTTACGGCATGACCGAAACCGTCTCGGCCTTCATGGTCATCCACTTTCCGACCGACAAGGTGGGCATCGGCCTTCCGGCCCCCGGCGCGACCCTGAAACTGGCCCCCGTCGGCGACCGCTATGAGGTCCGCGCCGCCGGCCCCATGGTCACCGCAGGCTATCTGGACGAGCCGGAAAAGACCGCCGCGGCCTTCGATGAGGAAGGCTTCTACCGTACCGGCGACCTCGCCGTGTTCCATGACCCGGAAGATCCCGGCCAGGGCCTGGCCTTCGCGGGCCGCGCGGCCGAGGAGTTCAAGCTCTCCAGCGGGACCTGGGTCTATGGCGGGGGCCTGCGCGACGGCCTGATCAAGGCCCTGTCGCCCCTGGTCCTCGACCTGGTGCTCTGCGACGACGGCCGGCCCTATCTTGGCCTGATGCTGTGGCCCACGGCCGGCGCCGATCCCGCCGAGATCGAGGCCCGCCTGCGCGCCTTCAACGGCGCCCAGCACGGCGGCGCGGCCCGCATCAAGCGCGCCCTGCTGCTCAAGGACCCGCCTAGCGCCAACGCCCACGAAATCTCCGACAAGGGCACCATCAACCGCCGCGCCGTCATCGACCGCCGCGCCTCAGAGGTCGACCGCCTCTACGCCGATGCGCCGGACGCTGGGGTGATGCAGCTCTAGACCGACCCAGGGCGGGCCCTAGCGCGCGGCGAGTTCCTCGCGCACCTGGGACGCATAGACGTCAGGCATGGCGTTCAGCGACATGATCATGAACAGGACTGCGGTGCGCCCGTCGGCCTCTGACATCGGGACCACGATATCGGCCTGGTCCTTCACGGAGGTGACACCGGATTGGCGGTAGGACAGCCGGCCCACCAGCTTGCCGTTTCGCATGACGTTGTAACCCTGGACCACGCGGCGCGTCATGGGACGGTCCAGACCGAAGCCGGTGGGCAGGGCCTCGTAGGCCTGTCCCTCATAGATGAGGCGCGCCCTCAGAATTGACTGGTCGACGGCGTCCGGCGTGTTGCGGCTGATTGTGATGGACAAGGGCCCCCCGCCGAGATGGGCCTCGGCGAACGCCGGCAGCGCCACTTCCATCGCAAACTGGTTGTCGGGCTTGCCCTGGAACTCGCAGCCATAGACCTGGGCCTTGTTCTGCGAGAAGTCGATGTTGAACATCGAGCGCCCTTCCATCCGGATGACGCACTTGCCGGTGAGCAACGGGGTCGTGTCGCCAGCCAGATACTTGAAGCTGTTGGTCAGGCGCGTCTTGGTTTTGCCCAGGACCTGGAGGCTTGCGGTGCTGCTGCGCACGAGAAGGGAGCGATCCGCGGCGGCCGAGCCGGTCTCCATGAAGCCGGCCTTTGCGCCGCCGAGCTTCAGAGCCTCCACTTGGGTTGAGAATTCGGACGCCGCCGCCATCGCAGCGCTGGTCCAGGTCGCGACGGCCAGCACGCCGCCAATGACCGATACGGTCTGAGCAAGAACTTTCATCCCCAGCCTTCCTCCCGAACGCCTGGAAGGAAGGTCTTGCATGCGGGACGGATCTTGTCACCGAGCCTTGCAGGTGCGGTGGGTCGAGCGCCGCGCAGGCGTCGGGCGTCGGGCGTCGGGCGCCGGGCGTCGGGGGCGCTCCCCGTCTACTCCGTCGCCGGCGGCGGAACCTGCCGGTACCAGGACAGCTGCTCACTCGTCGCCAGCAGCTTGCCGCCCCGCGACCAGTAGCTCGACCGCTCGTCCGAGGCGCCGCCGCCGCCGACCCGGCCCTCGTATTCAACCAGGATGAAGTCGTCCTTCAGCGCCGCCAGCTCCTCGGTCGTGGCGTGCAGATACACGGTCAGGGACAGGGTCGTGGTCATGACCCGCTCCAGCGCATACATCGACCGGGGCGGGGAGTTGTCGGTGACCATGGCCAGCAGGGCCTTGTCCCAATGCCCCTGCCGGGGACGCACCCAGGCCAGGGACCGGCTGTCGGGACCGGGCTTGGGCGGAAAGCCCTCATGGGTCCGCCGCTCGAAGGCCCGCGCGCCGAAATGGATCATGCCGCCCGGATGCACCGGCGCGGGCAGGCTCTCGGGCTCCGGCGCCTCGGGCAACTTGGCGAAGGCGAAGGGCGGGGTCTGCGGCCGGCGGGCCATCGTCACCATGCCGTGCACGCCGACGCTCTCCTCGCCGACCCCGCGCATCTCGACCTCCCAGACCCCGATAGAGCCCCCCTGGCGCAGACAGCGCGTCCGCACCTCCAGGTCGCCCGAGGGCAGCCGCGCGGCATAGGTCAGGGTCATGGACAGCGGCTCGCCCACCGCGCCGGCCTCTGCCGCCAGGGTGCGCACGCACAGCCCCAGCGCATACCCGCCCCAGAGCCCACCCCCCGGATTGCGCCAGGACTCCGCCGCATGGGTGATCCATCGGCCGGGCTCTTGAGGCTCAAGCGTGATGTCATAGGCGGGGTTGGTCGATGCGAGCTCAGACATGGCGCAGGGTTTTAGCCGGGGAGGGCGGGGAGGCAAGGAAATGCGGCCAATCCTTCCCACGGTGGTGCTTGGTCTGACGTCCGAAAGTCTGACCACGAAAAACACGAAAAACACGAACGCGCTGCCGCTCCCGCCCGCGCACCCCGGCGAAAGCCGGGGCCCAGGTCGTAGGGCGCGGAGGTCGTCACCTGGTTCCCGGCCTTCGCCGGGATGAGCGAAGTAGGGCTCCCGTTCGTGTTTTTCGTGTCGTTCGTGGTTCGAGAATGGGGCTTTGCCGGAAGGCGCCGCGCGCCAAGGTCCGGCTCAGCTTGGATCCCCGCCTGCGCGGGGATGAGCGGTGGGAGGAGGGACGCGCTTTGTGTCCTTTGCTGTCTTTGTGGTCTTCGTGTCCTTCTGAACGGCGGTTCCGCGTCCAAGGCGGCCGAAGTCCAGCGCATCTGGGTCCCGGGCTTCGGCTGCGCCGAACCCGGGATGACACCCCAAGAATCCTAAGTCATTGAATCTATTATTTGCACCACCCGCGGAACCCGTTCGTCCATGTTGACGTCAAACGCCCGGTGCGATTTCGGTCGCGGATTCGGCGCACCCGTGAGACCCTGAACCCTCGGCACAGCGCCCGCCTGCCGGGTCGCACCGCGCCCTTGCCCCTTCGCCATCGCTTGCATAGAAAGACCCACAAGCCGCCCTGCATGAGGGCGAATCCTTGGGGGGAGACCAATGCCTGATTTCGCCATTGTGCTGGCGGTGAACGCCGGCGTCATCCTGGCCCTGTTCGTCCTGGCCTGGGCGATCTGCGTGGCCATGAAGGATGTGACGCCCGTCGACAGCCTGTGGGGCCTGGGCATGGGCGTGGTGGCGGTCTCCACCTTCATCCAGACCGGCGGCGACACCCAGCGCGGGATCGTCATGACCGCCATCGCCGTGGCCTGGTCCCTGCGCCTGGGCGGCTACATGCTCTGGCGCTGGCGCGATCACGGCCCCGATGGCCGCTATGTCCGCATGCTCGATAAGGCCAAGGCCGAGCGCGGCTGGGGCTATGGCTACGCCGCCTTCCGCCTGGTGTTCATGCTGCAGATGCCGCTGCTGTGGCTGGTGTGCCTGCCGGTCCAGCTGGGCCAGATCCCCAACGAGCCGGCGACCCTCGGCGCCCTGGGCGTCGCGGGCGAGGTCCTGGCCATCTTCGGCATCCTCTATGAGACCCTGGCCGACTGGCAGCTGGTCCAGTTCAAGAAGAACCCGGAGAACGCCGGCAAGGTCATGGACAAGGGCCTGTGGCGCTACAGCCGGCACCCGAACTATTTCGGTGACGCTTGTGTCTGGTGGGGCCTGTGGCTGATCGCGGCCGAGACCAATCTGGGCCTGTTCTCCATCGTCGGCCCGATCTACCTCGTCTACACCCTGACCCGCTGGAGCGGCATGCCCACGGTCGAGGGCCGGATGCGCCGCCGCAAGCCGGACTACGAGGACTACGCCCGTCGCACCTCGGCCTTCATCCCCTGGCCTCCGAAGCCGGAGTAAGCGCCGATGCTGCCCGCCCATATCGCCGAGCGCCTGCGCCTGCCGGCCATGGCCGCGCCCATGTTCCTGGTCTCTGGACCCGACATGGTGCTGGCCGCCTGCAGGGCAGGCATCATCGGGACCTTCCCGGCCAACAACGCCCGCACCCTGGACGAGCTCGACCAGTGGCTGGGGACGATCAAGGCGACCCTGCCGGCCGACGCGCCGCCCTGGGCCATGAACATCATGGTCCATCGCTCCTACGCCCGCTGGGAAGAGGAGCTGGAGCTGGTCATGAAGCACCAGCCCCCCATCGTCATCACCGCCCTGGGCAGCCCCAAGGCCGTGGTCGAGGGCATTCAGTCCTATGGCGGTCTGGTGTGGGCCGATGTGAATAGCCTGACCTACGCCCAGAAGGCGGCCAGTGTCGGCGTTGACGGCCTGGTCCTGGTCGCCGCCGGCGCCGGCGGCCATACCGGCCCGATTTCTGGCTTCGCCCTGGCGCCCGCGGTCCGCGAGGTGTTCGGCGGGACCATCATCCTGGGCGGCGGCATCGGCACCGGCCGGGCCATCCGGGCGGCGCGGATGCTGGGGGCGGATCTGGCCAATCTCGGCACCCGGCTGATCGCCTGCGAGGAATCCATGGCCGTGCCGGACTACAAACAGATGCTGATCGAGGCGACGGCTGAGGACATCGTCCTGTCCGCGGCCCTGACCGGCGTGCCCGCCAACTGGCTGAAGAAGAGCCTGATGGCCGCCGGCTACGACGCCGAGGGCCTGAAGACCAAGGCCGAGATCAACCTCGGCCGTCCCGAGGACACCGCCAAGCGCTGGCGCGACGTCTGGTCGGCGGGGCAGGGGGCCGGCGAGGTCCGGGCGGTCGAGCCCCTGTCCAAGATCGTCGACGAGCTGGCCAAGGACTACGCGGCGGCGGCTGTCGCTTGACATTGAACCTCCGGCCCCGGAGGTTCCCGCCCGCATGGCCGACCCCCGACCCTCCCAGGCGCCGCTGACCCAGCTGGTCCAGGCCAACTCCGCGACGCGGGCCCTGAACATCCTGGGGGATCGCTGGACCCTGATGATCCTGTACCTGGCCTTCCAGCGGGTGCGGCGGTTCGACGAGTTCCAGGGGCGGATCGGTCTGGCCCGCAGCCTGCTAATCGACCGGCTGCGCCGGCTGTGCGCCGCCGGGATCTTCGAGAAGGTCCGCTATCAGGAGCGGCCGGCCCGCGACGAGTACCGGCTGACCGAGATGGGCGCCGATCTCTACAGCCTGGCCCTGATGATCATCCGCTGGGAGAAGCGCTGGTTCTTCGACCCCACGAACCCGGCCCACCGGCTGAAGCACAGCTGCGGCAAGGAGTTCACGCCCCAGTTTCGCTGCAGCGCCTGCGGCGACGAGGTCGGCCCCAGGGACGTCTATGTGCAGGAGGGCCCCGGCGCCGGCTTCGAGCCCTCGCCGCCGCCCCGCGCCCAGCGCCGCTCCATCGTGCCGACCGAGGCCCTGAACGACGGCAATCCCATGCTCGACCGGGCCTTCCAGGTGCTGGGCGACCGCTGGACCAGCCACGTCATCGCCTCGGCCTTCCTGGGCCGGCGGCGGTTCAATGAATTCCAGGCCGCCCTGGGCGTCGCGCCCAACATCCTGTCTGATCGGCTGGGTCGGCTGGTGGACCTGGGCGTGCTGCGGCGTGAGCTCTATCAGGAGCGGCCTGAGCGCTGGGAATATCGCCTGACCGACGAGGGCCGGGACCTCTATCCCCTGGTCGCCGAGCTGAACCGCTGGGGCGACCGCTGGCTGGCCGGCGAGGCGGGCGCGCCCTTGATCACCCACCACAGGGCCTGCGGCGCGGTGCTGGCGCCTCGGATCGCCTGCGACCAGTGCGGTGAGACGGTGACGGCGGACTCAGTCTCGCCCGGGCTCTAGAACTCTTCCCAGGTGTCCGACGGGCGCGGCGCCGGGGCGCGGGCGCCGACGGCGACCTTCTGCCGGACCGGGGCCCGCGGCGCAGGCGTCCGGACCGAAGCGCCGGCCCGGAAGCGGCCCACCAGGGACGACAACTCGCCAGTCTCGCCACGCAGGGCGTGGACGGAAGCTGAGGTCTGCTCGACCATGGCGGCGTTCTGCTGGGTCATCTGGTCCATATGATTGACCGCGGTGTTGACCTGCGACAGGCCCGCCGACTGTTCCTGGGCCGAGGCGGCGATCTCGATGACCACGGCGTCGATCCCGGCCACATGGCCAACGATGCGGTTCAGGGCCTCGCCGGTCTGGCCCACCAGCTCGACGCCGGAGGCGACCTGGGCGGTGGAGGCGGTGATCAGACCCTTGATCTCCTGGGCGGCCTGGGCGGAACGCTGGGCGAGCGCGCGGACTTCGGAGGCGACCACGGCGAAGCCCTTACCGCTCTCGCCGGCCCGGGCGGCCTCGACCCCGGCGTTCAGGGCCAGCAGGTTGGTCTGGAAGGCGATCTCGTCGATGACGCCGATGATCTGGCCGATCTGGCTGGACGAGGCTTCGATCTCGCTCATGGCCTTGACCGCGCGCTCGACGATCTCGCCCGAGGTCTGGGCGTCGGCGCGGGCGGTGGCGATGACCTTGTTGGCTTCCTGCGCGCCCTCGGCGGTGCGGCGGACGGTGGCGGTGATCTGGTCCAGGGCCGCGGCGGTCTGTTCCAGGCTGGCGGCCTGCTGCTCGGTGCGGCGGGACAGGTCGTCGGTGGCCTGGGTGATTTCCTGGGCGCCCGTGTCGATGGTCTGGGTCGAGGCGCTGAGGGTCTGGATGGCCTGTTCCAGGTGTTCGACAGCGACGTTGAAGTCGCGCTTCAGGGCCTCGTATTCCGCGGCCACGGTGTCGGTCATGCGGGCGGTCAGGTCGCCCTCGGCCAGGCGCGACAGCTGCCGGGCCATGGTCTCGACGACGCGCTTCTGCTCGCGGCCGGCGGCTTCGAAGGCGGCCTCGGTCTCCTGCAGGCGGCGGTCCAGTTCATCGCGCGACTTCGCGGCGAGGTCTTCCAGCCGCTGGCGCTCGATGGCGTTCTCCTTGAAGACCAGGACGCTGCGGGCCATGTCGCCGAGTTCGTCGCGGCGGTCAGTTCCGAACACCGCGACCGTGTGGTCCCCGTCAGCCAGCCGGCGCATCACCTGCTCCAGGCGACGGATCGCGCCGACCACCAGATGCTCGAAGAAGGCCGTCCCGACCAGGGCGCCGACGATCACCATGACCGCAACCGCGCCGTCCAGCATCATCGCTGTGCGATAGAGGGTGTCGGCCTTGTCGCCGCCGGTGTGCACCTCCTTCAGGATCGACATGTTGATGGCGATCACGCCCAGCATGGCCAGGACGCCCATGGCCCAGGAGGTGCGCATCCGGGCCTTGATGGTCTGCAACATAGGGTGGCTCTTCCAAGCAGAGTACGACTGCTGGAAGGCTCACCGATTCAGGTAAACGAGCGTTAACGGGCGGGCGCTTCCGGCGCGCGTCATCCCGACGCAGTCGGCTCAGACGGCGGGGCGGGACAGCATCTCGCGGACTTCGTCGGTCATCGGCTGGCCGGCCTTCATGGCGGCGCTGATCCGGCCGTCGAAGTACTCGCGCCATTCCTTGATCAGCAGGCCCTCGAACTCCAGGCTGCCGGCATAGGGGATGGCCACGTGCTCGCCGGTGGTCAGCCAGAACTCGTCGACGCCTTCCATGAACAGGCGATTGTCGTTCTCGGCGTGGTCGAAGATCCGCCACTTGTTGGTCTTGATGATCGGCGCCATGCCTTGCAGGGCCTTGCGCATGGCGGCCTTGCCGCGGATCGCCGGGGCGTAGCCCGAGGAGTTGCGCCAGATGATGTCGTCGGTGACGTGAACCAGCACGCCCTCGATGTCCTGCTTGTGCCAGGCCGCGATGACGGCTTGCAGGACGGGATAGAGGCGGGGCGCGGTCATGTCGGTGTCCTTGGCTTGAGCCAGAGCAGGGGCGAGGGCGAGGGCGGGCAGGGCCGCGGCGAGGGTGCGTCGGTCGATCATTTCGCCTCGCCCAGCAGGTCGAGCACCTGCTTGCTGAACGCCTGGCCGGCCTTGTGCTCGGCGGCGACGTTGAGATCCACATAGTCGCGCCAGCCGGTGATCAGGCCGTCGCGGAATTCGAGCACGCCGACATAGGGGGTGGCGACCCGTTTGCCGTCGGCGGTGGTGTAGTCGTCGACGCCTTCGATGAAGAGCCGATCCCCGGTCTCCGACCAGTTGAAGATCCGCCACTTGATGTCGTGCATGTCGGCCTGGAAGCGCTCCAGGAGCTTGCGGGCCGTGACCTTGCCGCGAACCGGCGGGAGGCTGACGGCGGCGTAGTGCCAGACGATGTCATCGGCCATGAAGCCCATGACCCGATCGATGTCCTTGGCCTGCCAGGCCTCGATCACCTGGGTGAGGATGTCGTAGCAGCGGCCCATCGTCGGTACTCACTCAATCTGCAGATATGGAAACGGCCGGGCGACGATGCGCCCGGCCGCGCCATAAGCCTAGAACGCGGCGGAGAACTCAACGCCGACGGTGCGCGGCGCGCCGAACGAGGACATCTCTTCCTGGAAGAAGGCGATGATGTTCGTGCGGTACAGCTCGTCGGTGATGTTCTTGCCCCACACCGAGACACTCCAGTTCTTGTCCTCGGAGGTCAGGGTCAGGCGGGCGTCGAGCGTGCCATAGGCCTTTTCCCAGGTGGTGTTCTCAGGCGCCCACGGCATCTTGCCCTGCCAGCGATAGGAGATGCGGGCGCTGACCGCGTCTTCCCACAGGCCGGCGTCGGTGGTGACTTCGGCGCCGACGGCCGACTGGTACTTCGGCGTCCGCTGCATCATGTGGCCGGAGTTGTTCACGCCGGCGAACACGAAGGTGTCGTAGGTCGCATCCACATAGGAGCCGCTGGCCCACGCCTTGAACCAGTCGTTCGGGGCGTATTGCAGGTCAGTCTCCAGGCCCTTGATCGTCGCGCCAGGAGCGTTGCTGATCACGTTGCAGAGGCAGGAGGACAGGGTCTGCTGAACCTGCAGGTCCTTGTACTTCATGTAGAACAGGGCCGAGTTCCAGCGCACGGTCCGGTCGAACAGCTCGGTCTTGTAGCCCAGCTCGTAGTTGGTGACCGTTTCCGGGTTGTACGGCGTGCGGGCCGCGAACGCGTTAGAGGCGCTGTTCTGGAAGCCGCCGCCCTTGAAGCCGACGGAGATGGTGCCGTAGGCCATGGTGGTGTCGTTGGGCGTCCAGCGCAGGGTGGCCTGCGGCGTCAGCTTCTTCCAGTCTTCACCGTAGGGCGTGGCGAAGTTGGTGGTCAGCGGGGTCAGCGGCGCGGTGTCGGCCGGGTTCAGCCGATCGCCGGTGGCCACGATGATGCCCTGTTGGAAGCCCCACTTCTTGTCCTTGGTGTAGCGGGCGCCGACCTCGAGCTTCAGGGTGTCGGTCATCTTCCAGCCCAGTTGGGCGAAGATGGCCATGTCGCGGTTGTGGCCCTGGTCGTTCCAGTGGGATTCGCCCGACAGGGTCGGCAGGACGGTCGATTCACCCCAGTAGCGGTTGTACTGGTGGACCTTGCTCTTCTGATAGTAGGCGCCCACGATCCAGTCGATCGCGCTGTCGGTGTTGGTCGAGGCCAGGCGCAGTTCCTGGGAGACCTGTTCCACTTCCTCGTTGAAGTTCACCGGCTCGGCGAACAGCAGCGGACCGGCGACATTGTAGCCGTTTGCCGGGCCCAGGCCCGTCTGGTCGTACAGGGTGAAGGACTGGTTGTTCCGGTAGCCGGTGATGCTGGACAGCCGGATGCCCTCGGCGATGTCCTTCTCGACCTTGCCGATGACATTGTAGGTCTCGTGCCGGGCGCCCTGCGGCGTCGGCGCGATGTCGCCCTTGAACAGCGGCCAGATCGGCAGGCTCTCGCGGACGTCCAGGTGGCCGCGCTTGGCGGCGATCAGGGCGCGCGTGGTGGACCACGGCGTGAAGCTGGCCGGCAGGGTGGTGCTCTTCAGACCGACGCGGTTCACGCCGTCATTGCTGTCCTTGGAGTAGTCGACGATCAGGTCGGCCGTCAGGTCGCTGCCTTGCGGGCGGTAGGACAGGTAGAGGCGGCCCTGGAGCGAATCCAGGTTCTCGACCTCGGTGTTGTGCAGGATGTCCTTGGCGTAGCCGCCGCGGTTGATGGTCTGGAAGGCGAAGCGGGCGTTCAGGCTGTCGGTGATCGCGCCGTTCAGGAAGCCTTGGGTCTGACGCAGATCGTAGTTGCCCAGCGTGACCGTGACCTTGCCAGAGCGTTCCGAGGTCGGGCTGTTGGAGATGATGTTGACCGCGCCGCCGGCGACGTTCTTGCCGAGCAGCACGCCCTGCGGGCCGCGAACCACTTCCACCCGGGCGACGTCATAGAAGGCCGAGTTCAGGTTGCCGGAGCGGGCCACGAACACGTCGTCCACAAAGGTCGAGACCGATTGGTCGGCGGTGGGCGAGCTGAGGCGGGTGTTCACGACGCCGCGGATGTTGATCTCGTTGGACTGCGGCGAGTTCGCCGTGAACGAGATGCCCGTCATGTTGTGGGCGAGGTCCTCCAGGCTGAGGACCCGATCCTTCTGCAGGCTCGCGCCGGTGACGGCGGTGATGGCCAGAGGCGCCTGCTGGACGTTCTCTTCCCGCTTCTGGGCGGTGACGATCAGCTCTTCGAGTTGGGTGTCGCCCGCGGCGGCCATGGCCGGCAGGGCGAGGGTCATGCCCGCGAGCAGGGCGATGACGGAAGTGGTGTGCTGAAGCTTCAAGTTGGTTTCCCCCTTTGGGTCGCCGTTCCGCGTCGGCTGGCCCGTCGTTGTGCGTCCGCGACGGCGGACGATGTGCGGCAGTTCGGAAAGAGGGTGAACGATTGCCGGAGCAAGGCTTGCATAAGGCCACTTGCCGATGAGCGTCTCCGACAGGTCGGCGCGCAGCTCGCAACCCATTCGGGCTCCGGGCGACAGCTTCCCCCCTTGGGTATTCTTTCTTCTATTCCTCCCAGCTTAGGTCAGGTTTTTTAGTCTCGTCAAGCAAGTCACCCCTGCCGTAAGCTCCCGGTCCGGTGTGGCGCGCGCAACCTGAGGGCGGCGCGGTCTGCTGGATTCGGGAGTTCGAGAAAGCACTTGCCAACAGTCGGTACTGTTACGCAAGTTAATTCGGCGCGAGGCCCCCGCGGAGAGGCGGCCGATCACTTAGGGAAGGAATCGTCACCCATGGCTGCAGCGCTGTCGGACGCCGAAAAGATCGCCAAGGGCCGTGAAATGGCCGAGGCCTGGAAGGCCATGGACTGGCGCAAGGTCGCCGACATGTTCACCCCCGACGGGGTGCTGCATTCGATGATGGTCGAGCCGGTGGTGGGCCGCGAGGCGGTCTACAAGCGCGTCTCCGGCCTCAGCGACGGCCTGGAATCGATCACTCTGAACCTGCGCAACCTCGGCGTGGTGGACGGGACCCTGTTCATGGAGCGGGTCGACGAGTTCGTGATCCGCGGCAAGGCGGGCTCGGCCCCGGTGGTCGGCGTGCTGGAGTTCGAGGGGCCGCTCATCAAGGTCTGGCGTGAGTACTACGACCGCGCACACCTGCTGAAGGCCATGGGCCTGGTGGAAGACTTCGACGCGAAGACCCGGTGATGCCCCCGACTGAGATCGACTCCGCTGAGCTTCAGGGCCTGCTAGACAAGCAGGCCATCAACGAGGTGCTGATGCGCTACAGCCGCGCGGTCGACCGTGGCGACGAGGCCCTCTTGCGCGCCTGCTACCACGACGACGCCGTCGAGGATCACGGCGGGTCCTTCCTGGGGGCGGCGAGCGACTACATCGCCGCCATCCTGCCGGCCCTGCACAGTGATCGGCTGATGACCCACACGGTCACCAATGTCCTGGTGGAGCTGGAGAGCCCGATCCTGGCGCGGTCGGAGTGCTACTACCTGTCCTTCGCCCGCTATCCGGCCGCCGAGCCGCCGTTCGAGACCCTGACCCTGGCGCGGGCCATCGACCGGATGGAGAAGCGGGACGGGGTCTGGCGCATCGCGCGGCGGACCCTGCGCTGGGAGTGGAACCGCGAGCAGCCCATCGCCGAGACCTGGGCCCGCGGCGGCATTGGCGATCCAGCCATCCTGCTGCATGGCGGCAAGATGCCGAACGATCCGCTTTACGACGCCTGAACCCTCTCCCCGCATGCGGGGAGAGGGAGCGCTCCGGGCCCTTGTTCAGCGGCCGTGGGCGCGCAGTTGGGCCGACTTGGCGCTGTCGATGTACTCGTCCAGGCGGGTGATCACGCCGTTTTCCATCTTCACCACCACGCAGGCGTCCATGGCCCACTTGGTCCCGTCGGGGAGGGTGGCTTCCAGGACGTGCTGCTGCATGAAGCCGTCCGGCAGGGCCTCCAGGCGCAGGACCCGGTAGTTGCGGTCGGGCAGGGCGCGGATGAACCAGTCCAGCACCTTCATGTTCTGGTCGACGGTCTGCTCGATGCCGTCGTTGTTGTGCCAGAGCTTGGCGTCGGGGTGATAGCAGGCGCGCACCGTGGCGGTGTCGCCGGACTGGATGGCGCCGACGAACTTCTTAGCGAAGGCGATATAGTCTTGCGGGGTCATGATCGGGCTCTCGCTTTAGCGGCCGGTAGTGACGCGTTCGCCGGCCAGAGACCGGCGCATGGCCATTTCCAGGGCCTTGGGGTCGCGGGCCAGCTGGGCGCGCACATCAATGGCCATGAAGTCGGTATCGACCTCGCTGGCGCCCTTGCGGATGGCGTCCAGGCCGGCCTTGGCGATGGCCGAGGGCGGCTCCTTGTAGCCTTCCACATGGCTGGCCATGCGGGTGTCCACCGAGCCCACGACAAGGGCGGTGACCGAGGTGTTCTGCGGCGCGAGCTCGGCGCGGACGCAGGTGGTCATGGCGCGCCCGGCGAACTTGGAGGGCGAATAGCCACCCATGCCCGGCACAGCGACAATGCCGCCGGCCGACAGGACGTTGGCGATGGCGCTCTTCGGATGCTTGGCCAGGATCGGGGCAAAGGCGCGGCACATGGACAGCGGCCCGAAATAGTTGGTCTCCATCTCCGCGCGGGCGAAGGAGAGGTCCGGCGCCTTCATCAGGGTCTGCATGGAGAACTGCCCGGCGTTGTTGACCAGGATCGAAACGTCCTGGCAGCGGGCGGCCGCGGCCTCGATCTGCTCGGGCTTGGAGACGTCGAGCTCGACGGGGACGACCTTGTCGCCGAACTCGTCCACCAGGTGCTGGGCGTTTTCGACCTTGCGGCTCCCCACATAGACCTTGGCGGCGCCCGCCTCGATGAAGGCGCGCACGAAGGCCTCGCCGATGCCGCGGTTGCCGCCCGTGACCAGGGCCACGCTGTCCTTGATGTCCATCTCGGACCTACTCCCTAATATGACTTCTCGTTCAATGCGTTGCGGGCTGGTGTTCAGCCCATCGGCGGCAAGACCCCGTCGCGAATGAAGGCCCGGTCGGCCCAGACGCTATGGGTGCCGCTGGAGATCTTGTGTGGCAGGGCGATGCGGACGACGGGGCCAGCCTCGAAGTTCTTGCAGTCCACCAGGATGCACTCCGACGTCCCGGCGTTCTCGTCGATGATGAAGCTGACCAGATAGCCGTCGTCCTCGTCCTTGGCGCCGATCCGCGGCACGAACGGGCTCTCGCTGGCGTAGCGGCCCTCGGGCAGCTGCAGCGACCAGGACTCCCCGGTCTTAAGGTCGTGCTTCACGAAGCCGTTGAACAGGAACCAGCCCGGCTTGGTGGTGGTGGAATAGGCGTAGCGGTAGGGGCGGCCGGCATAGCGCTGGTTGAACATCCCGAACTCCAGGATGCGGTCGTCCAGGTGCTGCTCGCGGGTCTCGCCGGTCTTCATGTTGAACCACCAGCGGTGCAGCTTGGGCCGGAAGCTGTGCTCGTCCACGAAGGCCATCATGTGCCCGAAGCCGTCCGGCGCGTCGGCCAGGGGCCGCGGCGTCGGGTTCTCCTGGAAGTAGGCGTCCATGACGATCTCGTCGCCGTCCTCATAGGCGTTGAGGAAGTGCAGGATGTAGGTCGGATCGGCCTCGAACCACTTGATGTCTTTGGTCTCGCCGCGGCGCGGGATCACCGCGAAGCGCGAGGGGATGCCTTTGTGATGGCGCACGGCGTGGACGCCGCGCTTCAGCAGCTCCTCATCCCAGAACACCGGCAGGTCGTTCAGGATCGCGTAGTTGGCCGTGAACACCATGTCGTGAGGCAGGCGCGGGCCGGGCAGAGGGACCGGCACGTAGTGGACCAGCTTTCCGGTCTTATCGACGACGCCGTAGTGCATGTAGGGCGCGTGCTTGGAGTAGTTGAAGAACAGCAGCTCGCCCGTGGCCTCGTCGATCTTGGTGTGGGCCGAGACGCCGTCCAGCGGCCCCCAGCTGGCCACGCCGCCCTGCTCCAGGGTGTTCGGATCGAGCCAGTAGGCCTCGCCGCACTGGTAGAAGGTCGAGACGATCTTGCCGCCATGCACCACCACGTCGGTGGACGAGGAATCCTTCAGGCCACCATGGGCGCCGAAGCCCGGGCGCAGGGAGACTTCGGGGCCGTCCATCAGTCCGCCCCAAAGGGACTGGCGGGCTTCCTGCTCGGCCTGGAAGCCGCGGGTGCGCACGAAGCGGTTGCGGTAGTCGGCCTTGCCGTTCTTGAAGTCGATCACGTGGATCATGCCGTCCCCATCAAACGGGTGATAGCGGCCGAGCGGCTGGTGGATCTGGTTTTCGGTGTTGCGGACGTAGACGCCGTCGATGTCCGTCGGGATCTGGCCCTCGATCACGTCGAGATCCCAGGCGTCGACCTCCTCGTGCTGCGGCGTCCAGGCCCCGTTCAGATAGGGGTGGTTGCTGGGCTGCAGCGAGGACTGCACCAGGGGCAGACGCTCCATCTTCATGGGGGCTCTCCGAATCTCACACGCGGGCCGCCATCATGAAGGCGCCCTTGAACTGAACCTAGCAGCATGGTCTTGTTGTGCAAGTGACTGGATCGGCGTCAGGGCGAATTCCCGCCCGGGCGAGACGAAATCCGGCCTGCTTTCGGAGGACGACCATGAACAGGTTTGCGGGCGCAATCGCCCTGGCGCTCACCCTTGCGATCTCGGCGCCGGCCAAGGCCGCGGACACCGACGCCAGCCGCATCGCGGTGGCCAAGGAGATGATCGCCGCCTGGAAGGCCGCGGACTGGAAAAAGGTCGGAGACCTGTTCGCCGAGAACGGCGTCCTGCGCTCGATGATGCTGCCGGAGTCCACCGTGGGTCGCCAGGCGATCTATGAGCGCATCGCCGCCCTGGGCAAGGGCGCGCCGGGCGGTGTGACCCTGGACGTTGTCCACATGGGCGTCATCGACGGCCAGGTGTTCATCGAGCGCGTCGACCGCTTCGTCTACAACGGCAAGCCGGGCGCGGTGCCGGTGGTGGGCGTGCTGGATATCCGGGACGGCAAGGTCCAGGAGTGGCGCGAATACTATGACCGCGCCGAGCTTCTGAAGGCCCTCGGGGCCGGCGGCTAAACGCGCTCGAACACCATGGCGGCGCCGACCCCGACGCCGCCCGTCGCCGAGACTACGCCGGTCTCGGCGTCCAGCTGGGCCATGTCGTCCAAGAGGCTGGTGGCCAGCACAGCGCCGGTGGCGCCCATTGGGTGCCCCATGGCCAGGTGGCCGCCATTGGGGTTCACCCGGGCCGGATCCAGGCCGTAGCGCTTGTCGAACAGGGCGGCGACGGCGGCGAAGGCCTCCATGAACTCCACCGCGCCGATCTGCGAGAGGCTCAGCCCCGCGCGGGCCAGGGCCCGTTCCAGGGCGGTGAAGCCGGCGGTCAGCTGTAGGACGTGATCATCGGCGGCCTCGGCGACACTGCGAATGCGGGCGACCGGCTTCAGGCCCAGCCGCTTGCCGGCGGCTTCCGAGCCCACCAGCAACAGAGCCGCGCCATCGGCGATGGGCGGGCAGTGGGCCACTGTGTGCACGTGCTTGACCTCGCCGAAGCCCGGCTTGTGCGACAACAGGATCTCGTCGAAGCCCTGCGCGCCGGCCTGGGCGAAGACCGGGCCGAGACGGGCCAGGGTCGCGCCGTCGCCGAAGTCGCGGACATTCTCGTCCCGGTCCAGGGCGATGGAACCGTCGGCGGCCTTCACCGGGATTACTCGGCCGGCATAGCGCCCTGCGTCCCAGGCCTCGGCGGCCCGGCGGTGCGAGCGCAGGGTGACCGCGTCGAGGTCGGCTCGCGACAGGCCTTCCTGGGTCGCCACAAGGTCGGCGCCCAGCCCCGGCGGGGCCCAGCCCATCGGTCCGGCGATCTGCATATCGCTGTAGTAGTCGGCGTTGTCGGTCATGAAGGCGACCTGGGACATGCTCTCCACGCCGCCGGCCAGGGCCAGTTCCGCTTCGCCGGTGGCGACGCGCCGCGCGGCGTCGGCCAGGGCGTTCAGTCCCGAGACGCAGAAATTGTTGATCGTCACCGCCGGCAGGCTGTCTGGCAGGCCGGCCTGAACCCGCGCGGCCAGGGCGATGTGTCCCCCCTGGCGGCCCACCTGGGTGACGCAGCCCAGGGTCAGGTGCTCGGCGGCCCTGACGGCGTCGGGCCCGTTGCGTTCGGCCAGGGCGTCGGCCAGCTGGGCCACCAGGCGCGCCGGCGTCACACCCGCCAGCGACCCGTCGGGACGGCCCTTGCCGCGCGGCGTGCGCACCGCATCGTAGATGTAGACCGACATCGCGAGACTCTCCCCAGGCGCGCCCCGTCCCGGACGCTGGTGGGTCTTGTAAACGAAGTCGATCCTGATTGGCGAGGGGACGACTTCGCGTAAGGACAGGCTTCGACTTGCGATCATCCGCCCGGTCCATAAGATCAGGCCACCGCACGGCGCATCAGAACGCATGGCGGACCAGGGAGCCCGATGACCATTCGTTCGCCCACGCGAAAGTTCGAAGCCCGCCGCGCCGAGATCGTGACCTCAGCGGTGGCCGTTCTGAATCGCAAGGGCGTTCGGGGCATGACCCTGGGCGAGGTGGCCGAGAAACTGCAGATCGCCCCCAATGGCCTGATCTACTATTTCAAGAACAAGGACGAGCTGGCGCGGGCCTGCTTCCTCAATGGCCTGGAACGCCTGAGCGGCATGCTGACCGAGGCCCAGGCCGGGGCGTCGGTGGCTGAGCGCGTGCAGCGGTTCCTGCAGGGGCATTTCGCTTTCCGCCGTGAGGTGGTGGAGGGACGGGCTGAGCCTCTGCCGGTGTTCAGCGACGTACGGGCGCTCAATGCGCCCTGCGTCAACGCCGCCTATGTGGACATGTTCCGCAAGGTGCGCGGCCTGCTGGAAGGGCCGGAGACGTCGGGCCTCAGCCGCATGGAGCTGAACGCACGCGCCTATTTGCTGCTGTCCGAGGTGCTGTGGTCCACCACCTGGTTGGTCCGACGCGACCCGGAGGACTATGACCGCGTGGCCCAGCGGGTCGCGACCGTGATCCTGGGTGGGTTTGGCGCGCCGGGCGCCGCCTGGGCGCCGGTCCCCATGGAAGCCCCCCAGATCGAGCTGGCCGACGAGACCGCGGAGATGTTCCTGCGGGCCGGAACCGCCCTGATCAACGAGGAAGGCTATGCCGGCGCCTCGGTGGAGCGCATCTCGGCCCGGCTGAACCTGACCAAGGGCGCCTTCTACCACCGCAACCTGTCTAAGGATGAGCTGATCCAGGCCTGCTTCCAGCGCAGCCTGGATGTGAAGCGTGACGCCATGCGCCAGGCCGAGCGGCTGCAGGTCCCCGCGGGCCAGGCCCTGGCCTCCTTCGCCGTCTGCCTGGTGGAGCGGCAGGTGGCCGAGGAGATGGAGTTGGTGCATCCGACCTCCTTGAACTCCGCGCCGGACAGCCTGGGCCCCCGCCTGCAGCGGCGCTACGACCGGATGTCGGATCGCGTCGCCTCGATGATCTGCGACGGGGTGGCGGACGGATCGCTGCGGCCGGTGGACGTCAATATCGCCGCCCAGATGCTGCTGAGCCTGGTGGCGTCGGCGAGCCGGCTGAAGTTCTGGGCGCCCGGCGTCACGCCCAGCGACGCGGCGGCCCTCTATGTGCGGCCTTTCTTCGACGGCCTGATCCCGAAGGGCTGATCGGCGAAGGCGCGATTGCGTCCCTCACAATTATGGCATAGCGATTGCCATTAAATCCAAACTGGAGATCCGCGATGCGCTCAATCCTGCGTGGCCTGATCGGCCTTGTCGGCGTCCTTGGCCTGTTGATGGCCCTGCGCATCTGGATGGCCCCGGCCGCCGCGGCGGGCAAGCTGGGCCTTGTGGGGCAGGGGCCTCTAGGCGAGGCGACCCTGCGCGCCGACGTCGCCGGATTCTTCGGCGTCGCCGGGGGCCTGGCCCTCTATGCCGCGATCCGCAACCGCGCCGGCCTGCTGACCGCGCCGCTGTTGCTGATCGCCGCCGCCCTGGCCGGTCGGATCGTCACCCTGGCGGCGTCCGGTCCCGGCCCGGACACCCTGGCCCCGATGCTGGTCGAGGCCGTGCTGGTGGTGATCCTGGGGGCGGGCCGCCGCCTGCTGCCCCAGGCCTAAACCTGGTCAGTTCTGACCGAACTTGACCTCGGTCCCGCCCACCGGCAGCTCGATGGTCATGCCATCCTTGGCCAGGCGCCAGTCCAGATAGCCCACCTTATCGATCCCCTTGGTGAAACCCTCGGGCGTGAAGAAGGGCAGGCCGGCCTGGGTCAGGTGGTAGAGCACCAGCTGCTTGACGCCGGCGGCCTTGGCCAGCTCGGCCGCCTCCACCGGGCTCGTGTGGTAGGTCGTGGTGTCGGCCATGATCGAGGCGATGCGGTCATTGCCCAGCATCTTCAGCCCGCCGGACATCTGGCGGGTCATGTCATTGTTCTGGGCCTCGTGGATCAGCACGTCCGCGCCCTTGGCCGCTTCCGCCAGCGGGGCCCATTTCACGGTGTCGCCGCTGACCACCACCGAGCGGCCCTTATAGTCAAACCGATAGGCGTAGGCGGGCGTCGCCGGGTGATGCTCCACGCGGATGGCGGTGACGGTCAGGCCGTCCTGGCTCCAGGCCAGCTTTTCCTGCACGGCCTTGGGATCCGGCGTAGCCGGCAGGGCGATGGTCTTGGCCTTCAACAGGCCCAGCGGGATCGGCAGCTTGATCCCGTCATGCTCGTGGTGTGCGTTGCGGAAGCCGTGGTCGGGGCCATAGGCCTGATTGAAGCCCGCGGCGAGGGCGGCGACGCCCGGAGGTCCGACCACCTCGAGGGGCGCGGCGCGGCCGGCCACCCAGCTCTGCATGTTGAACTCGCCCAGGTCGCCGATGTGGTCGGAGTGCAGGTGGGTGACGAACACCGCCCGCACGGTCGCCAGGGGCATCCGCCACAGCTGCAGGTTCTCGGTCGACTCCGGCCCCACATCGACCAGGTACAGCGCGCCACCGGCCTGGACCGCCACGCAGGGCTTGGCGCGGTCCTTGATCGGCAAGGGGCCGCCCGAGCCGCAGATGGTGACCTTCAGGCTGTCGGGGGCCTGGGCGGCGGCGGCGCCGGCCGTCAGCAGGGCCAGGGCCGCGCAGGCGGCGGAGATCAGGGTCTTGGCGCGCATGAAGTCCTCCCTCGGCTTTATCGCCGGTTTGCGCAGAATATGGCAGTCTGCGTGCAATAAGTCGAGAGCGAGGTGGGCTTGTCCGCACCCTGGAGTTGGCGCTTAGCTGGCGTCGGGCGCGGAGACGCCGCGCTGGGAGGACGTCATGGAATTCGAACCCATTCTGCAGCCAGTGATCGTACTGGTGCTCTGGTCGCTGTTGATGCTCGTCTGGCTCTACGCCACGCGCATCCCGGCCATGAGCAAGGCCAAGATCAAGCTCGACCCGACCGCAGGCAAGAGCGCGCTCGCCGCCCTGCCGGCGTCGGTGCAATGGAAGGCCGACAACTACAATCATCTGATGGAACAGCCGACCCTGTTCTACGCCACCGCCCTGGTGCTGGCCCTGGCGGGGGAGGGGCATGACCTGAACCTGACCCTGGCCTGGGCCTATGTGGGGCTGCGGGTGGTCCACAGCCTGGTCCAGGCGAGCGTGAACGTGATCATGCTGCGCTGGGCCCTGTTCATGGTCAGCTCCGGCGTGCTGGTGGCCCTGGCCGTGCGCGCCGCCCTGGTGCTGTTCGGGCTGGGAGACTCCGGGCTCGACGGGTAGGGCAGGGCGAGATCAAGGGAGACAGGCATGTCGCAGTCCGTCGCGCATGAGCGGATCGCCGAGGTGGGCGAGACCGGCCAGGGCAAGTTCCTCAACGCCGTGCGGATCGGTCCGCATCGGATGCTGGCCGACGAGCCTGTCTCGGTCGGCGGCGACGGCCTGGGCCCGGACCCGTACGAGTTCGTGCTCGCCGGCCTCGGCGCCTGCACCTCCATGACCATCCGGATGTACGCGGAGCGCAAGGGCTGGCCCCTGCTGCGGGTGGCGGTGCGGGTGCGCCATGCCGAGCGCATGGCCGCGGGCGCGCCCAAGGACGTCTTCGAGCGCGTCATCCACCTGGAGGGCGACCTGTCGCAGGAGGAGCGGGACCGTTTGATGGACATCGCCGAGCGCTGCCCGGTCAGCCGCACCCTGTCGGCCGGCTCCACTGTCACCTCGCGCCTGGCCGACGACCCGCCGCCGGGAGAGGGCGCGGGCTGATGGAGCGCCAGATGATCACGGTGGCGGAGGAGTTCTTCGCCAAGGGCTGCGGGCGCTGCGATCGGTTCGCGACCCCGGACTGCTCCACCCGGCGCTGGATCGACGGCCTGAAAGCCTTGCGCCGGATCGCCCTGGAGGTCGGCCTGACCGAGACCGCCAAGTGGGGACACCCCTGCTACATGCACGCCGATCGCAACATCGCCCTGATCGGCGCCTTTCGGGACGACTTCCGCCTGACCTTCATGAACGCGGCCCTGCTCAAGGACCCCGGGGGCGTCCTGACCCGCCAGGGGCCGAACACCCGCCACCCGGATATGATCGTCTTTCGCGACAACGCCGAGGTCGCCGGGCTGGAGCCGGTGATCCGCGCCTACCTCGCCGAGGCGATGGCCTATGCGGAGGCTGGCGCGAAGCCGCTCCGGGACGAGCATGAGCGCGAACTGCCCGACGAGCTGGTCGAGGCCCTGGACGCCGACCCGGAGCTGGCCGAGGCCTTCAACGCCCTCAGTCGGGGCCGTCGCAACAGCTATGTGGTGAACCTGAACACCGCCAAGGCCTCCGCGACCCGGATAGCCCGGATCGAAAAGTTCCGCAGCGCCATCCTGGCCGGCAAGGGCGCGAACGAGCGGTGACCTCCCCGGGAGGGGGATCATCTCGTCAAATTGTGCGGAGAAGAAGAATGGTGGGTGTACAAGGATTCGAACCTTGGACCCGCTGATTAAGAGTCAGCTGCTCTACCAACTGAGCTATACACCCGTCCCGACTCCAGGCTCTTTGCCCGGCGGCGAGGGCGCGGAACATACGCGATGCTTCGCCCTTTGCAAGCCGGTTGGGAAAAAAAGATGGCGCGGCGGAATCTGACGGGGGCGGTGGACTTCGCCTACCTTGAAAACTTTGCGGCGAACGACGCCGGGGTGATCGAGGAAGTGTTGAATTTATTCAGGGAACAGGCCGGCATCTGGTCGTCCATGCTGGACGCCTCCGCTGAGGGCTGGCGCGACGCGGCCCACACCTTGAAGGGCGCGGCGCGCGGGATCGGGGCCAATCACCTGGGCGAACTGTGCGCGGCGGCGGAGGCCGATGGTCCCCAGCACCTGGCGGACGTGCTGCACGCCCTGGACCTGGTGCTGGCCGACATCGCCGCCTACCAGCACGAACAGGCCCTGCAGTCCCTGAAGACGCCGCGCTAGAGTCCGTCCTTGGCGCGTGATGGCCGCCGAAACCGCCGACCACTTTCGGCTATCACGCGCTAGATCCCCGCGCCGTTGTCGATGGCCTGCAGCGCCGCCTCGTGAGCCTCGGCCTCGGCGGTGATCCAGTTGATGAAGGCCTTCACCTGCGGCAGGCGACCCTTGGCCTTGGGGTGGACCACGTAATAGGCGAAGTCCACCGCGGTCGCGATCTGCAGCGGCGCGATCAGCCGGCCGGCGTCCAGGTCTGCCTGGGCCAGGGTGCGCTTGGCCAGGGCGACACCGCGCCCGTTCACAGCCGCCTCGATCACCAGGCTCGACTGGTTGAAGCGCGGACCGCGCGCCCCGTCGATGCCGCGCAGGCCGCGCGCGGCCAGCCACATGGTCCAGTCCGGGCAGCTGTCGTCGGGATCCGGCGAGCCGTCGTGCAGCAGCACATGGTTGGCCAGGTCAGCGGGATCGTTCAGGGGCGTGGTCGCCGCAAGCTCGGGGCTGATCACCGGGATCACGGTCTCGCCGATCAGGCGGCGGACCTCCAGGCCCGGATAGCGGCCGGCGCCATAGCGGATCGCCACATCCACCTCGCCGGTGGACAGGTCGACGAGCTCCAGGCCGGCGGAGAGCCAGACGTCCACCTGCGGATGCTGGGCCTCGAACTTGCCCAGGCGCGGCACCAGCCACTTGGCGGCGAAGGAGGGCGCGGCGGTCAGGGTCAGCCGGCGGCCATCCACCGCCGCGGTCAGCATGGAGGCGGCCTCGGCCAGGCGGTCAAAGGCCTCCCGCAGGGCGGGGAGGGCGGTCTGGGCCGCGTCGGTCAGCAGCAGCCCCTTGGGCGTGCGCTTGAACAGGGCTGCGCCGACATAGTCCTCCAGGTTCTGGATCTGCTGGCTGACGGCGCCGGGCGTGACCGACAGCTCGTCGGCGGCCCGGGAGAAGTTGAGATGGCGGGCGGCGGCCTCGAACGCGCGCAAGGCGTTGAGAGGCGGCAGACGACGTCGCTCGGCGTTACGTTCCACGAGTTTTCCTGACAGCCCCGGCAGAAGTCCTTGGGTTGCGAATTGGGGCTCAGCGACCCAGTTTGCAAGCCTGCGGTGGTGTATCGGCCCAATCCCTTGCACGGCAAGGCTTCGGGCGCGGATGCAAACCGCGTTGTGACCCTTATAGCGTTTAGAGAAGCTAAAGCCTATGACCTCTCGCCGCACGACAGATCGCGCCACCGGGCTGGTGGTGCTGAGCGGCCAGGCGAGCGGCCGCGCTGGCGCAGTGTGGCTGGTGGGCGCCGGACCCGGCGACCCGGAACTTCTGACCCTCAAGGCCCTGAAGGCCCTGCAAGGCGCCGAGGTCGTGGTCCACGACGGCCTGGTCTCAGATGAAATCCTCGACCTGGCGCCGGCCCAGGCTCGCCGCATCAGCGTCGCCAAGCGCAAGTCGCGCCACGCCTATCCGCAGGACGAGATCAACCGGATGCTGGTGGCCTTCGCCCAGGAAGGCCTGCGCGTCGTGCGGCTGAAGGGCGGCGACCCCTTCATCTTCGGCCGGGGCGGCGAGGAGCTGGAGGCCTGCCGCGAGGCGGGCGTCGAATGCCACGTGGTGCCCGGCGTGACCGCGGCCCTGGCGGCCTCGGCTGACGCCGGCGCGCCGCTCACCCATCGGGGCCTGGCCCAGGCCGTGACCTTCGTCACCGGCCATGCGGCGGCGGGCGCCGATCCGGACCTGGACTGGGCGGCGCTGGCCAGGCCCAACCACACGGTGGTGATCTATATGGGCGTCTCCACAGCGGCGGGGATCGCGGCGCGCCTGATGGGCGCCGGCCGATCGGCCGCGACGCCGGCCCTGATCGTCGAGAACGCCAGCCGCGCCGACGAGCGCCGCCTGACCACCACGCTAGGCGGCCTGGCCGAGATGGCCCAGGCCGTGCGCGGGCCCGCCCTGCTGATCGTGGGCGAGGCTATGGCCTTGGCCCAGGCCGGCGAAGGCCTCAGCAAGTTTGCAATCAACGAGGAGCCCCGGGCTTACGGGGACGAGCGAGTGTCGAAATGAGAGCCTTGACCGCCAATAGACTATCCGACGGCGAGGTCGTGTTCTGGAAGGCCGGCCAGTGGGTCGAGCGCTTCGCTGACGCCGAGCTGTTCGGCGCCGACGCCCAGGCCGCCGCTGAGGCCGCCGAGGGCCACGCCAAGGCCCAGCCGACCGTCGTGGTCGAGCCCTATCTGATCGACCTGATCGAGAGCGAGGGTCTGTGGGCCCCGCTGTCCTATCGCGAGCGCATCCGCGCGCTGGGGCCGACTAACCATCCGGCCCACGGCAAGCAGGCCGAGGGCGGGGCGGTGATCGACGCCCTGCGGCACGCCCATGGGGCTGCGCGCTCCACGGGCCGCGTTGACCTGATCAAGCGCAAGTAGGGGGACGCGCATGTACCAGTACGACAGCATCGACCGGGAATTCCTGGCCGACCGGGCCCAGGAATTCCGCACCCAGGTGGATCGCCGCCTGAAGGGCGAGATCACCGAGGACCAGTTCAAGCCCCTGCGCCTGATGAACGGCCTGTACCTGCAGCTGCACGCCTACATGCTGCGGGTCGCCATCCCCTATGGCTCGCTGAACCCCACCCAGATGCGCAAGCTGGCCGAGATCGGCCGCAAGTACGACAAGGGCTACGGCCACTTCACGACCCGGACGAACCTGCAGTTCCACTGGATCAAGCTGAAGGATACGCCGGCCATCCTGGACGAGCTGGCCAGCGTCGACCTGCACGCCATCCAGACCAGCGGCAACTGCATCCGCAACGTGACCTCGGACCCCTATGCCGGCGCCACCGCCGAGGAACTGGACGACCCCCGCGTCTGGTCCGAGGCCATCCGCCAGTGGTCGATGCTGCACCCGGAATTCTCGTTCCTGCCGCGCAAGTTCAAGTTCGCGGTGACGGCCTCGCCCAAGGACCGCACGGCGGCCCGCGTCCACGACATCGGCCTGGTGGTGCGCCGCGCCCGTGACGGCCAGCTGGGCTTTGAGGTGATCGTCGGCGGCGGCATGGGCCGCACCCCGCACGTGGGGCCGACCATTCGCGAGTTCCTACCGGCCAACCGGCTGTTCTCGTACCTGGACGCGATCCTGCGCGTGTACAATCGCCACGGCCGCCGGGACAACAAGTACAAGGCCCGGATCAAGATCCTGGTCTCGTCGCTGGGGTCCGAAGAGTTCGCCCGCCAGGTCGAGGCCGAATGGGAGAAGATCGGCGTCGCCGGCGACCTGCCGGACACCGAGATCGCCCGCATCCGCGGCGCGTTCGCCCCTCGCAGCTTCGACACCCTGGTCAACCGCTCGGAAGTGTTCGAGCAGGCGAAGGCCGCTGACCCGGCCTTCGCCCGGTTCGCGCGCAACAACCTGAAGCCCCACAAGCGGGCCGGCTATTCCATCGTCGAGATCTCGCTGAAGGGGATCGGCGATACGCCCGGCGACGCCACCTCAGAGCAGATGGAGGCCGTGGCCGACCTCGCCGAGCGCTTCGGCCAGGGCGATATCCGGGTGACGCATGAGCAGAACCTGGTCCTGCCGCACGTGAAGCTGGACGATGCGCCGGCGGTGTTCGCCGGGCTGCAGGCCGCCGGCCTGTCGACCCCGAACATCAACCTGATCAGCGACATCATCGCCTGCCCGGGCCTGGACTACTGCGCCCTGGCCAATGCGCGGGCGATCAACATCGCCCAGGACATCGCCAAGCGCTTCGAGGACCAGGAGCGGGCGGAGCTGGTGGGCGAGCTGAAGATCAAGATCAGCGGCTGCATCAACGCCTGCGGTCACCACCATGTGGGCCACGTGGGCATCCTGGGCGTCGATAAGAAGGGCGAGGAGTTCTACCAGCTGACCCTGGGCGGCTCCGGCGCCGAGGACGCCTCGGTGGGCAAGATCATCGGTCCGGCCCTGCCGTCGGACAAGGTGACCGACGCCATCGACGCCCTGGTGGACGTCTATCTGCGCGAACGCCAGGAGGGCGAGCGCTTCCTCGACACCTATCGCCGCACCGGCGACGCCCCGTTCAAGGAGGCCATCTATGCCGACGCTCGTTAAGCTGACCGAAGGGGCCTTCTCCGTCGTCGACGACGCCTTCACTTGGGTTCCCGATGACGCGGACCTGCCGCGCAGCGACGTGATCATCTCGCTGGCCCGCTTCCAGGCCGAGGGCGACCGCCTGCTGTCGGAAGGCCGCAAGGTCGGGGTCCGGATCGAGCCGGATCAGGAGATCGAGGCCCTGGCCTATGACCTGCCGCGGATCGCGGTGGTGGCCCTGGCCTTCCCGAAGTTCGGCGATGGCCGGGCCTTCTCCTCGGCCCGCCTGCTGCGGGAGCGCTTCGCCTACACGGGCGAGGTCCGCGCCGTGGGCGATGTCCTGGTCGAACTGGGCGGCCACATGGTCCGCTGCGGGTTCGACGCCTTCGAGCCCGCCGACGGGTCGCAGCCGGCCCAGTGGGCCCACGTCGCCACCCGTCACCGTCATGTCTATCAACGCGCCGCCGACGCTCGCACGCCGGCCTACGCCCTGCGGGGAGAGTAGTCCCATGGCCTTCGATCAACTGGACCGTCCCGATCTCGCGCTCCGCCTTGATGCGGAATTGCGACACGCCCACCCGGTCACGGTGCTGGAAAGCGCCATCGAGACCTTCGGCGACCGGCTCGCCCTGGTCTCGTCTTTCGGGGCGGAGTCGGCGGTGCTCCTGCACCTGGCGGCCCAGTTGAAGCCGGATATTCCGGTGCTGTTCCTCGACACCGGCATGCTGTTCGGCCAGACCTTGGACTATCGCCGCAACCTGGCGGCCAAGCTCGGCCTGACCGATGTCCGTGACCTGCGCCCGGCGTTCCAGGACCTGGCGACGGCGGACCCTGAGGCCAAGCTCTGGAAGACCGACACCGACGCCTGCTGCCATGTGCGCAAGGTCCTGCCGCTGGACCGCGCCATTGAGGGCTTCGACGCCTGGCTCACCGGCCGCAAGCGCTTCCACGGCGGCGACCGCATGTCCCTGCCGGTGGTGGAACAGGCCGAGGGCAAGGTGAAGTTCAATCCCCTGGCCAACTGGGGCAAGGAAGAGCTCGACGCCTACATGGCCGCGCACGATCTTCCGGCCCATCCGCTGGTGGCCCAGGGCTTCCCGTCCATCGGCTGCTGGCCCTGCACCAAGCCGGTGGAAGAGGGACAAGATGTCCGCGCCGGTCGCTGGGCGGGTTCCGAAAAGACGGAATGCGGCATACATACCGCCCGCGCGCCCGGCGCCGTCAGCAATGTCGGCGGCGATATCTGACGCGGACCGCCAGTTCGAAACGGATTCACATGACCGACGTGACCGCCGCCCCGGCCAAGAAGGCCGGCGCCTTCTACTATGAGACCGTGACCTGGGTTCAGCACTGGACCGACGAGCTATTCTCGTTCCGCTGCACCCGCGATCCGGGCCTGCGGTTCCAGAGCGGCCAGTTCGTGATGGTCGGCCTGGAGGTCGACGGCAAGCCGCTGCTGCGCGCCTATTCCATCGCCTCGCCCGCCTGGCACGACGAGCTCGAGTTTTACTCGATCAAGGTCCAGGACGGCCCGCTGACCTCGCGTCTGCAGCACCTGAAGGTCGGTGATCAGGTCCTGATCGGCCGCAAGCCCACCGGCACCCTGGTGCTGGACGGCCTGAAGCCCGGCAAGCGGCTCTACATGCTGGGCACCGGCACGGGCCTCGCGCCCTGGCTCAGCCTGGCCCGCGAGCCCGAGGTCTATGAGCGCTTCGAGAAGGTGATCGTCACCCACACCGTGCGCCACGTCAGCGACCTGAACTATCGCGAGCTGTTCGAGGAAGAGCTGAAGACCGACGAGGTCCTGAGCGAGTTGATCGGCGACAAGCTGCTATACTATCCGACCGTCACCCGCGACCCGTTCAAAACGCAAGGCCGCATCACTGACCTGATCGCGTCGGGCCAGATCTTCAGCGACCTGGGCCTGCCCAAGCTCGATCCGGCGGAAGACCGCTTCATGCTCTGCGGCGGCCCCTCGGTGCTGAAGGACCTGAAGATCCAGCTCGAAGCGCTCGGCTATGTCGAGGGCTCGGTGTCCCAGCCCGGCGACTACGTGCTGGAACGCGCTTTCGTTGAGACCTGATCAGATCAGATAGGTCTCGCGCAGGCGGGCGACCTTGGCGTCGGTCAGGCCAAACCGGGCCTTGGCCAGCGCCACCGGCCCGCCGAACTTGTCGTCGACGGCCTTCAGCGCGATCCGCATCACGTCCGGGTCCGAGCCCATCAGCACGTTCAACACTTCCGGCGGCATGCGCGCAAAGGCCTGGGCCTGCGCGGTGGAGACGCCGCTCATCGGCGCCCCCTTGCTGACCTGCTGGGTGTACATGGACGGCGGCGTATAGGTCTGGGTCAGGGCGTAGTCGGCCACGACCGTCTGGCGCGGCACCCCCAGCACCGACAGCACCAGGGCGGCCGCCATGCCGGTGCGGTCCTTGCCGGCGCTGCAGTTCATGGCCAGCGGGGTTTCCCGGCGCACCAGGTGGTCGAACATCTCGGTGTACTGGGGCGTCAGCATGTCGATGAACTGGACATAGCCGTCGGCGAAGGCCTGCACCGCCTCGGCCCGGGTGGTGGCCCGGTACATGGCGTTCAGCGAGGCGCCCATCTCGTAGTCGTGCGCCGCCACGCGGGTTTCCTCGGTCTTGAGGAAGGGCGTCGGCTCGGCGGTGCGCTCCTGGACGCTGCGCAGGTCGCAGATCACCGCCACGCCCAGGCCTGAGAGGTAGGTCATGTCGGCCGGGGTCAGGCCGCTCATCACGCCGGAGCGATAGATGCGGCCCCAACGCACCTGACGGCCGTCGGCGGCGCGGTATCCGCCCAGGTCGCGGAAGTTGCGCCCGCCCTGCAGGGGCAGGATGCGCTCCGCCACGCGGGTCTGCCCGCCCGCCTTGTCGGCGACCAGGAAATAGGGTCGCGGCGCCGCCTGGAGGGACAGCTCGGCGGCGCCGCTGGTGACGCCGGACCGCATCTCCCGCATGAACAGGCGAGGCGCGTCCGGGTCGGAAGACACGAAGACCGAGGCCGGCGTGGACTTGCCATTCCAGGTGAGCCGCACCGCCTTGGGCGACAGGCGCACAGCCTTGGCCTCCAGGACGGGTCGGGCGGCCAGGGCTTGAGGGGCGGCGGCCAGGGCCGCGGCGGTCAGCAGGAAGGAACGACGATCCATGGGCCCGGCTCCGATCAGAACTTGATGTTCATTTCCGCGCCGAAGGTGCGCGGGTCGTTGAAGATGGCGTAGGTCCCGAGCGCAGCGTTGGTGTTCTTCAGGAACATGTGGGCCTCGTCGAGCAGGTTGCGCGACCACAGGGACAGCTGCAGCTTGGCGCCGGTGTCGCTGATCTGGATGTCGGTCAGAGACAGGCGGGCGTTCACCAGGAACGAGCTGTCGCTGAGCGTCGGGTCGGTGGTGCCGGTGTACTGACCGTCGGCGTAGTTGGCGTCCAGGTGGGCCTTGAAGGTCGCGCCGAGCGCGGGGCGCTCATAGTCGATGCTGACCCCGCCGGCGTTCTTAGGCGTGTAGAGCGGATAGATCACCGCCTGGGTGTTGGTGAAGGGGTTGAACGCCTTCGACAGCTCGACCTTGGTGTAGGCGTAGTTGGCGCTAAGTGTCAGACCCTCCGCCGGGGTGACCGTGAAGTCGAGCTCAACACCCTTGGTCTTGCCGGTGGCGGCGTTGGTGGTTTCCAGCGTGCCGCGGTTGTTGTTCAGGATGATGACGCTGAAGTCGACCTGGGCGTCCTTGATCTCACCGTAGTAGGCCGCGAGGTTCAGGCGGGCGCGGTTCTCCCAGAACTGGGTCTTGGCGCCCAGTTCGTACATGGAGACGGTCTCGGGATCGAAGGCGCGATAGGTGAGGGAGCGGGAGTTGGCCCCGCCCGACTTGTACCCGGTGCTCCAGCGGCCATAGAGGTTCACGTCCGGCGTGACGTCGTAGGCGACCGTGACCAATGGGTCGAAGCGGCTCCAGGATTCGTCCAGGGGCACGCGGCCGACAATGACCTGCTTGCTGGCGTTGACGTAGGAGGGCAGGGCGCCGTTGACGGTGTCGAGGGAGCCCTTCTTCTGGTCCTTGGTCAGGCGTCCGCCCAGGGTCAGGTGCAGGTCCTGCAGGCCCGCCGGGGTCCAGACCACCTGGCCGAACACGCCGTAGCTGTCGGTCACCACGTGGCTCGCCCGGTCAAAGGGCACGGTGTTCAGGTCGATCGACAGGGTGGTGTAGCCGGTCCCGGTCGCGTTCCACTGCATGGTGTTCGGGGTCTGGGCGTTATCCCGGACCTTTTCGTGGAAGTAGAGGGCGCCGAAGACGTATTCCAGTTGGTCGGTGTGGCCGATGACCTGGAATTCCTGGCTGTATTGCTCCTGGTAGACCTTCGCCATGCTGTAGCGGGAGAAGGCTGCGCCCGGCGCATAGACGGACAGGAACTGGGCGCCATTGTCGTACTGGGTCTGGTCGAGCTTGCGATAGGAGCTGATCGACTTCAGCGTCACCGTATCGGCGGCGTCCCACTCCAGGTTCAGGCGATGGCCCCAGGTCTTGCCCACGCTCAGCTGCAGCGGCACGCCGATGTTGGCGGTGTCGGCGCGATCCGTCTGCAGCGGCATCAGGGGCGCCAGGGCCAGGGCGCCCTTCTTCACCAGCTGCACATTGTAAGGCGTGGTGCCGTCATAGGCGTTGTCAAAGGCGTAGTCGGCCGAGAAGCTGTCGGTCGGCCGCCACAGGGCCTGCACCTGGACGCCGCGCTTGTCGTAGCTGTTGAAGTCTTCCTGGCCCGAGGTGGTCGGGTTCTTGATCGTGCCGTCGCGCTTGGTGACCAGGCCGTCCAGCTTGATGCTGATATTGTTGACCTCGGGCAGGTCGATATGGGTCTCGGCCTTGTAGGCGTTGTAGTTGCCGTAGCCGAGCGTGGTGTTCATGTGGAACTCGCCGCTGGGCTTCTTGGTGACGATGCTGAGCGCGCCGCCCTCGGTGTTCCGCCCGAACAGGGTGCCTTGCGGTCCCTTGAGCACCTCGATCCGCTCCACATCGTAGAGCGCCGAGCCCAGGCCCTGGGCGCGCCCGAGATAGACGCCGTCCACATACACCCCGACCGCCTGATCGCGGGCCGGCTGGTTGGCGTCGCCCAGGGCGCCGATGCCGCGCATGCCGAGCGTCAGGGCCGAGTGACGGGCGAAGAACGGGGCGACCCGCAGGGACGGGATGGCGCCGTCGCTCAGGTCTTCGATGGTCTGGACGTGCCGAGCCTGCATCTGGTCAGCGCCCATGGCGGAGATCGCAATGGGCGTGTCCTGGAGGTTGGTCTCGCGCTTCTGGGCGGTGACCACGACCTCTTCCAGGCCGACAGCCCCGTCATCAGCGGCGGCGTCCGCCGCATGGGCCTGGCCCGCCACGGTCAGGGCGGCCGTACCCGCCAGCAGACAGGCGCGCAGCGCCCTCGAACCTTGAACCGCACGCATCTTGATACCCCCAGCAAAGTCACCCACGTCGCGTCGTGGTCGGCAGGGGCGTAGCGGCGGGCGGTGAAGCTAGAACGACTGTTATGTGGCGGATTCACGAAGGTGGCGCCGGCGCCCGTCGAGGCTTGCATAACGTCTGGGCAAGATGGACAGTGCGGCTTCATATCGTGCGCATGAGCAGTTGCGCTGGCGGTGGTGGATTCTAGGTCTTGATTTCAAAAGAGTTGAGTGATCCCAGCCGGCGGCTGGTGACCGCCGCGGCGCGGCTGTTGGCGGATCGTGGGCGCCCGGGCGTCTCCGCCCGGGCCGTGGCCGCGGAGGCCAGGCTCGCCGCCAGCGCCATCAACTACAATCTCGGCGGATTAGAACAGTTGTTATCCACCGCCCTGGAGGTCGGGTGCGAAGAGGCCGCCGCCTGGCTGGCCCGGTGCGAGCCGCAGGTCGCCAGGCTGCCCGCGACCCCGGATGGTGCGGCGCTGGCCCTTGAAGCGGTGATCCTGGCCTGGACCGGCGAGGCGCGAGATCTGGCGCTGCTGTACCAGGAGGCGGCCGGGACCGAGGTCGGGGCGCGTTGGACCGGGCTGTGGGCCGACTTCTGGGCGCGCACGGCTGAGCGCTGCGGCCTGGGGGCGGTGGAGGGCCGGCTACTGCACGCCGCCTTCGAAAGTGAAGCCCTGTTCCAGCTGTCTGGTTGGTCACCCGTCCTGGAGGCCGCAGCCCTGAGGGAGCTCTGCGGCCAGTTCGGCGCCCTGTGGCTGGGCGCGTCGCCTGGATTGGTCACGGGCGCGTGCCGAATTGCTGAGGAGGGGGCCGGGGCGCGGCCTGAGGGCTCCCTGGCGGCCCCGGCGCTGCGCATTGCAGACGCCGCCGCCGAAGTGGTGGCCGAAAAGGGGCTCGCCGGCCTGACCCACCGGGCCGTGGCCATGCGAGCGGGCGTGACCACCGGGGCGGTCACCCACCATTTCCGAACCATCGAGGATCTGGTGGCCGGCGCCATTCGCGGCCAGGTCTCGGCGCTGTCCCGGGTCACGCCGGGCGGACAGGCGCCGGCGACGCCGGACGGCTTTGTGGACGCGCTGTTCTTTCACGCCCGGGCTGACCGCCCCTCCATCCCGGTGCTCAGCCGGCGCGGTCTGTTCCTGGCGGCGGTGCGACGCCCGGACCTGGCCCGGGCGGGGGCGGTGATCCGCTTCGCGCACGGCGGCACGACCCGGGACAGCCTGGTGCGGCTGTTCAGGGTTGAGGCGGATCAGGGGGTGGTGGTGGCCGGCGTGCTGGCGCGCCTGTTGTCGGCGCTTTGGTCGGCTTGCGCCGGCCAGGCCGACCCTGCCGAGGCGCGGGCGATCCTGGCCGAGGCCGTGATCCGCCGTCCCCTCGACCGGCTAGGCGCGCGCTAAGGCCTCACCGAAGGGCGAGGTCGAGAACGAAGGCGACCCGTTCCGCCACTGTGCCCTTCGGCAGGTCGATGGGTCGGTAGCCCAGCCGGGTCAGGTTGCGCCGGATCCGGGCGTGCACCCGCGCCGCCTCATCGAAGTCCTGGGTGCGCTCGGCGTCCTGCACGTAGATCTCGGCCCAGGGCGGGGGCGTCAGGACGCAGGTGTTGTAGCGACGGCTGCGCGCCGCCTGCGCCAGCCAGGGTGGGTCCAGCCCGTCACCCGCCAGGCTGTCGGGCAGGCCGCGATCAAAGAACACCGGGCGCGCCTCGCCCAGATGGGCGTCGTACTTGGCGAGGTCGATGCGCCCGCAGAGCTCGCGATAGGCGCCTTGGTCAGCGCGGATGTCGACGCCCCGGGCGGCGTGCTCGCGGATCACGGCGCGGTGGGTCTCATCAACGCAGAGCTCGCCTGCTGCGCGAAGGGCCGCGATCAGGGTCGTCTTGCCGACGCCCGGCGCACCGGTGAACAGGAAGAAGTTGGGCTTTTGCATGGGGGCTCCTGCAGGACATGGCTGTTCGCGCCGGGAAACCCGGCGGGCGAGGTCGTCCTGGGGAGGGTTCGGGCGGCCCGGCTCTAGCCGGGCGGGCAGCCCTTGAATTCGCCGGCCTTGGTCACCGTCAGGTTGGCGAGGTTCACCGAGCGCAGGTTCTGCATCGACTTGGCGCCCATGCCGGTGAACAGGTCGATGCGCTGGCCCTTGATCGCGCCGCCGGTGTCGGAGGCGTACCAGTAGCCGTCATGGGTGGAGCCGTCCGGCAGCGGCAAGCCCACGGTTTCCTTGATGAACAGGATGGTCCGCTTGGGGATCAGCCGGGCGTCGATGGCCGCGGTGCGCATCGCCACGACCTTGCAGCCGAGGGAGTCGAACACGCCCACGCCACGGGCGCCGGCGTGATACAGGCTGGCCTTCAGCCGGAAATCGGGCGCGGAGGGCAGGGTGCCGGTCAGAGCCGTGATCAGCAGGTCGCCAATCGGGTCCGGGGCCTTTTCGGAGGGAGAGTCCGCCTGTGCGGCGCCGGCGAAGGCGAGGAGCGGAATAGCGGCCAGGGCGGCGAGGCGGCGTCGCATTGACGGCGTCCTCCTTCGTCGTTGATCTGTCAGCGGCGGGCTGTCTAACCGGACTCTTGGCCCAGGGCAACCCAGGCCGTTTCGCCTGTAACGAGAAGTGTTCCTACAGCGAAGCTCACAGGTGCCCCAGAACCCCTCGGTTGCCGCAAGGTCCGGCTAGGGTATTAGGCCCCGATACGTCCCCTTCTGCGGAGCCCGCATATGCGCATCTACGGCGACTCGATTTCCGGCAACTGTCTGAAGGTGAAGTGGACCGCCGATCACCTGGGCCTCACCTATGACTGGGTCGAGACCAGCGTCCTCAAGGCCGAGACCCGGACGCCGGAGTTCCTGGCCCTGAACCCGGCGGGGCAGGTTCCGGCGGTGGTGCTGGGCGACGGCCGGCCGCTCGCCCAGTCCAACGCCATCATCCTGCATCTGGCCGAAGGCTCCGACCTGATCCCCGCGGACGCCTATGACCGGGCGCGCATGTTGGAGTGGATGTTCTGGGAGCAGTACAGCCACGAGCCCTATGTGGCGGTGGCGCGGTTCCAGATGCACTATCTGGGCAAGCCGGCCTCTGACCTCGATCCGAAGCTGGTGGAGCGCGGCCATGGCGCTCTGGCGCGGCTGGAGCAGGGCCTGGGCGCCTCTGCGTTCCTGGTCGGGGATAGGGCGAGCCTGGCTGACGTCGCCCTGGTCGCCTACACCCGGGTGGCGCACGAGGGCGGTTTCAACCTCAACGACTATCCCGCCGTGAAGGCCTGGGTGGCCCGGGTCGAGGCGGCGCTCAAGATCGTCTGAGATCGCGCAATGCGGCGCTTGCCTTGACGGCGCGGCAAGGTCAAATCGCGGCCATGCTGACCCGTCTTCGCGCCGCCGCGCTTGTGTTCGCCCTCATCGCCCCCGCCCAGGCCTTCGCCTGGGGCGGCATGGGGCATCGTATCGTCGGCCAGGCGGCCATGCAGGCCCTGCCGGCCGAGATGCCTGGGTTCATGCTTAGCCGGCAGGCCGTCGAGGCGGTCGGCGAGTTCTCCCGCGAGCCGGATCGTTCGAAGTCTTCGGGCAAGACCCACGACACCAACCGCGACGCCGCCCACTTCATTGACCTTGACGACAACGCCCGCGTTTTCGGCGGTCCCCTGGTGAGTGAGCTGCCGCCCACCCGGGCGGAGTATGAGAAGCTGATGCAGGCCATCGGCCAGGACAGCTGGAAGGCCGGCTATCTGCCCTACGCTATCGTCGACCAGGCCCAACAGCTGGCCAAGGATTTCGCCCACTGGCGGGCCGAAACCTACGCCATAGCTCACGAGAAAGACCGCAAGCGGGTCGCCTGGATGAAGGCCGACCGGGCGCGACGTGAGGCCCAGATCCTCCTCACCATCGGCTACATGTCACACTATGTGGGCGACGGCGCTCAGCCCCTGCATACGACCCTGCACTACAACGGCTGGGGGCCGTTCCCGAACCCCAATGGCTACACCCAGGCCAAGGTGCACGCCGACTTCGAAGGCGCCCTGGTGGTGACCACGACGACGACCGACCTGATCCGGCCGAAGATGGCTGAACCCTCCGTCTGTGAGGGTGACCTCATGGTCTGCGTTGGGACCTGGCTGGCGGCCTCCACCGCCCAGACCATCCCCTTCTACGAGATGGAGAAGGCCGGCGGCCTGAAGCCGGGCGACCCGCGCGGCGTCGCCTTCGCCCAGGCCCGGCTGGCGGTCGGCGCCTCGGAGCTGCGCGACCTGATCCTCTGGTCGTGGAAGGCCAGCGACACCCTGGCGGTCGGCTGGACGCCGGTGCCGCTCACCGACATCCTGTCGGGCAAGACCCCGGCCTATCCCTATCTCTACGGGATCGATTGATGCGGGCGGTCCCCCAGTTCGGGACGCAGACGCCAGGGCTTTCCTATCCCGATCGGCCGGCGGCGTTCGGCGTCGCCCAGCGGGATGGCCTGATCGCGGTGGTCGAGGTTGAGACGCCGGGCCAACCGACCTGGCGCGACCTGCCGGGCGGCGGGATTGATCCTGGCGAGACGGCTGAGCAGGCCCTGGTGCGGGAGTTCGGCGAGGAAGCGGGGCTGATCGTGCGCCCGACCGCCTGGCTCGAGCGGGCGGACCAGTTCTTCCTCAACGACCAGGGCCGCGATTTCAATGTCCGCGGCAGCTTCTTCGAGGCCGAGATCCTGGGGGAGGACGCCGCGCTGCACATCGAGCCGGACCACCGGCTGATCTGGCTGCCGCCCCTGCAGGCCATCGCCGCCATGCGCCGTGAGGCCCATGCCTGGGCGCTGGCGGTCTGGTTGCGGCGCGCTTCGACCTAGGCGGAGCGGTCAGGCGGCCTTGGCGGACCTCTTCGTGGCCGTGCGTCGGCGGGCGGGCTTGTGCGCCGCCGGTTTGGATTGCCGCGCGGACACCTCCTTGCGGGCCTCCTCCCGCAGACGGGTCGAGTTCTTGTCGCACTCGGCCAGGATCTCCTCCAGTTCCTCGTCGGACAGGTTCTCGATGCCGATGAAGCTGTTGTGCGCCTCGGAGATGCGGATCAGCTCGTCGAGCTTGGCGTGCAGGGCGTTCGAATCGCGGTTCTGGGTGTTCTGGATCAGGAACACCATCAGGAAGGTGATGATGGTGGTCGAGGTGTTGATCACCAGCTGCCAGGTGTCCGAGAAGCCGAAAAGAGGACCGGACACCGCCCACAGGATCACCAGGGCGCAGCAGGTGATGAAGACCATTGGCCGTCCGGTCCAGCGGGCGACAGCGGTCGAGAAACGGGTGAAAGTCTTGGAGATGCGGCTCATCGGTCTCTTGCTCCCCGCATTGCGCGGCGCCGCTTGAACGGTTAGTCGGACGCCACGTTCCCGACATCCAAGGTCCCGGAGATCCCATGAGCCAGGCCCGCATCATCGACGGCAAGGCGCTGTCCGACCGCATCCAGGACGAGGTGACCGCCGAGGTCGCCAAGCTGAAGGCCGAGCATGGCCTGACGCCGGGCCTGGCAGTCGTGCTGGTGGGCGAGGACCCGGCGAGCCAGGTCTATGTCCGTTCCAAGGGGGAACGGTCTAAGGCGGCGGGCATGCATTCGGTCACCCATCGCCTGCCGGCGGACGTGGCCCAGGCCGAGCTGATCGCCCTGGTCGAAAAACTGAACGCTGACCCGGCCATTCACGGCATCCTGGTCCAGCTGCCCCTGCCCAAGGGCCTGGACGAGAAGGCGGTGATCACCACCATCAGCCCGGACAAGGACGTCGACGGCCTGCATGTGGTCAACGCCGGGCGCCTGTCCCAGGGCCTGCCCGCCCTGGTGCCGTGTACGCCGGTCGGTTCGATGGTGATGCTGCGCGACGTGCTGGGCGACAACCTGGCCGGCAAGCGCGCCGTGGTCGTCGGCCGCTCGATCCTGGTCGGCCGACCCATCGCCCAGCTGCTGCTGCAGGCCGACTGCACCGTCACCATCGCCCACTCGCGCACCGTCGACCTGCCCGCTGTCTGCCGCGAGGCCGATATCCTGGTGGCCGCCGTGGGCCGGCCGCGGATGATCCAGGCCGACTGGATCAAGCCGGGCGCCACTGTGATCGATGTCGGGATCAACCGGGTGCCCTTCGACGACCCGATCAAGGCGGCCGAGGGCAAGACCAAGCTGGTGGGCGACGTGGCCTACAAGCCCGCCCTGCAGGTGGCCGGCGCCATCACCCCTGTGCCAGGCGGGGTCGGCCTCATGACGGTGGCCTGCCTGCTGCAGAACACCGTCACCGCCGCCAAGCGGATCGCCGGGCTGGAGTAGAGCTCTAGCTCGCCGCCGCGTCGTTGGTCAGGCCGACGGTGCGGGTCAGGACGTCGGAGACCGCCTTGTCGAAGGCCGCGACGATGGCCGAGACGCGGTTGTCGCCGGCGCGAACCTCGGCCGACAGGGTCTCGTCGCGGACCACAGCGCGGTCCTGGGCGCGGACGATCACCACATGCACGTCCACAGCCACCTTCGGCGCCGCCTTGCCGCCCTGGTCATAGACCGCTTCGAACCGCTGGACGTCCAGGCGCAAGGAGTAGTCGGCCTTGGCCGGCTCGCCCCGGGCCACCAGGCGCGCCGCGCCCTGGTTGGCGCTGAAGGCGCGGGCGACGGCTTCGTCGAACAGCACCGAGGCCGGATCGGCCCAACGGCTCTCGGCGATATAGGCGACCTCCGAGCCGGTGACCGTCAAAATCCGGTCGCCCGCCGCGGCGCCGACGAAGGACCCGTTGGCGCGGGCGACGCCGCGCCGGACCTCCGCCGCGGGACCCGATTGGGCGACGGCGCCGTCGAAGCGGTAGAGCAGGGCGGGCTTGGTCTTCGGAAAGACCGTGACGCAGGCCGACAGGGCGACGGCGACGGCCGCGATCCCGGCGATCCGGAACAGGCTGCGGGTCGGGTTCATGGCTTGACCTTCTTTTCCTCGGCGGGCGCCTTGCCCACCAGGCCTCTCGGATTGGCTTGCAGCTCGCGGGCCAGGCGATCCAGCGACTCGGCGGTGTTCTGCAGGGACTGGGCGGCGGCGGTGAGCTGGGGCAGGCCGTTGGACGCGAACTCCGAGGTCGGCCCTTCCAGCTTGCCCATCATGGAGCGCAGGTCCCTGGCCGCGGCGCGGGTCTCCTCGGCGGCGTCGCCGAAGTTGCGCACCGTGCGCTTGCCGTCAGTGTCGACCACGTCCTGGGTGGACTTTGACAGGGCCGAAATCTGCTGGGCCGCCACGTCAATGTCCTGAACCGCCTTCTGGAAGTCGGCGATCACCTGCTTGCGCTCGCGCAGCTCGCCGGTGAAGGCCTGGGTGTCGTTCAGCGCGGCGTTGAAGGTCTTGATGTTGTCGTCGGACAGGACGCGGTTGACCCGGTCCAGGGCCTCGATGGTGCGGGTCAGGACGTTGCCGCCGCCTTCCAGCAGGTCGGACAGGGCGCTGCGCTGGCTGCGCAGGATCGGCACCTTGTCCTTCGGGAACAGGTCCTTCAGCAGCGGCTTGGACGGCGTGCCGGCGGTGATCTGGATGTAGTTCACCCCGGTGATGCCCTGGGGCTCCAGGGTGGCGTAGGAGTCCTCGCGGATCGGCACGTCGGAGGTCACGCGAGCCGTGGCGATCACCTGGTTGGGGTCTTCCCGGCGCAGGGCGATCTTGGTGACCTCGCCCACCTTGATGCCGTTGAAGTGCACTTCGCCGCCCTGGGAGATGCCGCGCACCGGACCCTGGAAGACGATGTCGTAGTTGTCGTAGTCGTGGGTGAACTGGAGCCGGGCCAGCCAGACGACGAAGATCACCAGACCCACGAAGAGGATCATGGTCGACAGGCCCACCAGGGCGTAGTTGGCGTCTTTTTCCATCAGGCGGGGGTCCGGCTGGCCTGGGCCGCGGCCGCGGCGCGGCCGCGCGGTCCCAGGAAGTATTCGTGAATCCACGGGTGCGTGGAACGCTCGAGCTCGTGCACGGGCGCCGCGGCCACCACATGCTTGTCGGCCAGCACCGCCACCCGGTCGGTGATGGTGTAGAGGCTGTCCAGATCGTGGGTGATCATGAAGACGGTCAGCTCCAGGCTGCGGGACAAGTCCAGGATCAGGTCATCGAAGGCCGCGGCCCCGATGGGGTCCAGCCCGGCGGTGGGCTCGTCGAGGAACAGGAGCTCCGGATCGAGGGCCAGGGCCCGCGCCAGGCCCGCGCGCTTGCGCATGCCCCCCGATAGCTCCGAGGGCTTCAGCCCGCCGGCTTCCGGCGGCAGGCCGACCATGGCGATCTTCAGGTCCGCCAGTTCGCGGATCGCCTGGCGGGTCATGTTGGTGTGCTCGTACATCGGTGTGGCGACGTTCTCGCGCACTGTGAGGTTCGAGAACAGCGCGCCCTGTTGGAAGAGAACGCCCCAGCGGCGGGCCATGGCGGCGCGTTGCTTGCGGGTGGCTCGCGTCAGGTCCTGGCCGAACACCCGGACGCGGCCGCCCTCGGGCCGCTTCAGCCCGATGATGCTGTTGAGCAGCACCGACTTGCCCGAGCCGGACCCGCCGACCACGCCCATCACCTCGCCCTGGCGCACAGTGAGGTCCAGGTCCTTGTGAATGACCCGGTCGCCGAACTGGGACAGGAGCCCCTCGACCTCGATAGCTGGGGCGGCGGCGTTGCGGCTCACAGGTCCAGCTCCATGTAGAGCAGGGCGAAACCGGCATCGATGACGATGATGGCGAAGATGGCGTGGACCACGGCGGCGGTCACCCTGCGGCCAAGGGATTCCACATCGCCGCCAACCTCGAGGCCCTGGCGGCAGCCGATGCCGGCGATGACCGCGGCCATCACCGGGGCCTTGGACATGCCGATCCAGAAGTGTGTCGCGCCGACATTGTCGAGGATGCGCTGCAGGAAGAAGGAGGGGCCCAGGCCCAGCTCCGACCAGGTGACCGCCAGGCCGCCGAGCAGGCCGGCCAGGGTGGCGACAAAGGTCAGCAGCGGAATCGTGATCAGCAGGGCGGCGAAGCGCGGGAAGACCAGGGCCTCGAACGGATCGACCCCCAGCACCTTCATGGCGTCGACTTCCTGGTTCATTTTCATCGAGCCGAGTTCGGCGGCGAAGGACGAGGCCGACCGACCCGCCAACAGAATGGCGGTGATGATAATGTTGAACTCGCGCAGCACGGCGATGCCGATCAGCTCGACGACGAACACCTCGGCCCCGAACTGGCGCAGCATATTGGCGCCCAACAGGGCGACCACGGCCCCGATGAAGAACGAGGTGGTCACCACGATCGGGATGGCGTCCAGGCCCGCGCGCTCGGCCAGGGACACCAGCGCCGGCCAGCGGACGCGCTTGGGATTGATGATGACCAGGCCCAGCACCGCCAGCAGGTGACCGGCGAAGACCAGGGTCTCGAACAGCTCGCGCACCAGGTCGATGACGCCGCGGCCGATGCGGATGGACATCTGGTAGAAGCCGCGGGGCGCCGGGCGCCGGGCAGGTCGGGGGCGGGCGGCCTCGGTCACCAGGGCCAGCAACCGCAGGGTCTCGGTGCGCCCCTTGACCCGCTCGGTGGGCAGTTCGCCGCCGGCGGCCCTGACGATGGCGAAGGCTCCGGCGGTGTCCAGGCGGCCCACGGCGGTCAGGTCGAAGACGGTGTCGTGGCGGCCCGCGACCTCGCGCGCCAGGGCGTCGCCGGCGCCCTTCAAGGCGCCGTTGGTCCAGTCGCCTGTCAAAAGGACGGCGCCGTTCGGGCTCACGCTATAGTCGGCGGTGTTTTCCATCGGCCTGCGCGCGAACGATCCCGGCAAGGTTACAAGGCGAGCCGACCGTGCGGTGAGGCCGGCTGGCAGGTCAAGCCTAGCAGAGCCTGTCCCCAGGGCCGAACGCCTTCTGGCGAAGGTTGTTCCAGCGCGCCCCCGAGACGCGCTATGAGGGGTGCGGCCCATCTTTCGCCCCAGTCGGCGGGGAGCCTGGGGGCTGTTCAGTGGTTACAGGCCGGGAGCGTCTTATGACCCGCCAGATCGATTTCGCCGGAGCCTCCGGCAGCGTCTATCGCTATTCCAGCATCGAGGAAGAACGCCATCTTCCGCCTGCGGGGGCGAACTATGTCATCGCTCAGGTCCAGGATCAGGCGGCGCGAATCCTGTTCGCCGGGGAGACCGAGCGGTTGTCCGACCGCGAGTGGGAGGCCGCCCTGGCCACGGTGCGGGCCGAACTACAGCACCAACACGCCGGCGACGCCGAGGTATTCACCCGCCTGAACGTCCGCAGCGCCGTTCGCCGGGCTGAGCGCGAGGACCTGATTCAAGCCCACGCACCGCCTCTGAACGCCGGCTGAGGGCCGCGCGGGTTGATCCTCGCGAGCGCAATCTCCGCAAACTGAACCTTGGGTTGGTGGTCCTCGCCGCGTTCGTGGGCGAGGGTCTGCGCCAACTGGGGGGAAGGCATGGCCAAGACGGGACAGCGCGGGCTCTGCGCCGCGGCCGTGCTGTTGGCCGGGCTGGTCTCCGCATGGCCGGCCGCCGCCCAATCCTATGATCCCTACGCCACCCTGGGCCGCTCGCGACCACTCGACCGGCTGATGGAGTATGAGCGCGGCGGTTGGAGCCGGCAGGTTCGGATCGAGGGCAGGACCCTGGTCGTCAAGGCGCATCCCCGCGACCCCTCCTTGCTGATCCAGCGCAATGTCGGCGCGGCCTTCCTGCAGGGCGCGGCCGAGGGATTGAGCCTGGGCGTCGCGCCCGCCGCCCTGGCCGACGATATCTACAGTCGCGCCGCGACCAAGGTGCTCAAGACGGCCGGATGCCGGCTGGTGGCCATGCGGCCCCTTGACGGACGGGTCAGCTGGGAGGCCGAATACGCCTGTCCATCGGGCGTCAGGATCGGACGTTAGAAGAGGGAGCCAGACGCTTGATCTCCTTGATCGCCTTCGGGCTGGGTTACGCCATGACACTGGCGGTGGATGTGGCCCTGGTCATCGCCGGGGCGGCCTTCGCGGCCGAGGCCCTGTGGTGGCGCTTTGCGCGCCGCGTCAGGCCGAAAGCCCGCTGATCGCGACGCCCGCGATGGCGCAGGCGATGAGGGTCGGCCCCATGCCGACCTTGAACCGCAACATGGCGACCGTGGCCGCCGCCGCCAAGCCGATGGCGGGCAGGTTGGCCGAGGCCAGCACCGGCAGGTCCGGTCCGACGCCGTAGAGCTTGGCAGGCCAGCTCTGGCGGAACAGGGTGTGCAGCCCGAACCAAAGCGCCAGATTGGCGATCACCCCGACCACTGCGGCGGTGATGGCGCTCAGCGCCGCGCGCAGAGCGCGGTTGTCGCGCAGTTGCTCCACATAGGGGCCGCCCAGGAAGATCCACAGGAAGGACGGCGCGAAGGTCACCCAGGTGGTCAGCAGGGCGCCGAGCGCGCCGGCCAGCAGCGGGGGCAGGGGGCCGGCGTCGCGCCAGGCCGCCAGGAAGCCCACGAACTGCAGGACCAGGATCAACGGGCCGGGTGTGGTCTCGGCCAGGCCCAGGCCGTCGGCCATCTCGCCGGGGCTCAGCCAGCCAAAGCCCGAGACCGCGGCTTGGGCCACATAGCTCAGCACCGCATAGGCGCCGCCGAAGGTGACCACGCCCATGGTCGAGAAGAAGGCCGCGATCCGCGTCCAGACGCTGTCCGGTCCCAGGATCAGGACCAGCAGCGCGAGCGGCGCGAGCCACAGTCCGCCCCAGAGGCCCAGGACCCGGATCCAGCGGCCCGGTCGCGGGCGGGTATGCTCAAGCTCGCCGCGGGCGAACATGGCGTCGATCAGGCCGCCCGGATCATCGGTGGGTTCGGTCCCGTGCGCGCCCTCCGGCAGGTGGCGGTCGAGCGCCCAGCCGGCCAGGCCCGCGCCCAGGACGATCAGGGGAAAGGGGACCTGGAAGGCCCAGATGGCGATGAAAGCTGCGACCGCCAGGGCGAGCATGCTCCGTGACTTCAGGGCTCGCCGGCCGATCCTCAGGATCGCCTCGGCCACCACGGCCAGCACCGCGGCCTTGACGCCGAAGAAAAGGCCGGCCGCCAGCGGCGTCTGTCCGAACAGGGCGTAGGCCATGCTGAGGCTCAGCATGACCAGGGCGCCGGGGGCGATGAACAGCAGGCCGGCGATCAGCCCGCCCGCCGTCCGGTGCATCAGCCAGCCGACATAGGTGGCCAGCTGCTGCGCTTCAGGCCCCGGCAGCAGCATGCAGTAGTTGAGCGCATGCAGGAACCGACGCTCCCCGATCCAGCGCCGCTCCTCGACCAGGACGCGATGCATCATGGCGATCTGGCCGGCCGGCCCGCCGAAGGACAACAGACCGATCTTCAGCCAGACGCCGAAGGCTTCGCGCAGGGAGGGCGGTTGCGGATCGGTCAGGGGATCAGGACCACTTTCACGCACTCACCATGGTGCTGGGCCGCGATGGCTTCGTTGATGGCGCTCAAGGGGTAGGTCTTGATGAGCTTGTCGAAGGGCAGGCGGCCGGCCCGGTAGTGGTCGAGCAGTTCGGGTAGGAACTCGTCGGGATCGGAATCGCCTTCGATCACCCCCTTGACCGTCAGGCCGAAGGTGATGGCCGCCCCTAGGTCGCCGGGCATGGGCGTGCCGGGCGCCGGGACGCCGACAATGGCCAGGACGCCCTTGGAGCCCAGGGCCCCGAAGGCGCCGTTCAGCACGGCGGGCAGGCCGGTGGTGTCAAAGGCGTAGTCGACGCCCGCCGGCAGTATGGCCCGCACGGCCGCCGCCAGGTCTCCCTGCGCCTTGGGGTCGATGACGTGGGTTGCGCCGAGCTCCAGGGCCAGGTCGCGGCGCCCGGCCAGGGGCTCGACCAGGATGATGGTCGCGCACTTGCGGATCTTGGCCCCCATGACGGCGGCGAGGCCCACGGAGCCGCCGCCCAGGATCAGGATCGACGAGCCTTCGCGGGCTTCCAGCGAGCGCATGACGCCGCCGGCGCCGGTCTGGATCCCGCAGCCCAACGGCCCCATCAGCTCCAGGGGCACATCGTCGGGCGCCTTCACCACGTTGCGCTCATAGGTCAGGGCGTAGGTGCCGAAGGAGGATTGGCCGAAGAAGTTGCCGGCGATCGGCCCATCGGCGTTCTTCAGGGTCATGGAGCCGTCGGTGCGCACGCCCGCATAGTTCAGCATCGGCATGGTCCGGCAGTAGGCCGCGTCGCCGTCGCCGCAGCGGTCGCACGCCCCGCAGGAGCGGAAGGTGATCAGCACCTTGTCGCCGACCGCGACCTTCTTCACCGCCGAGCCGACCTTTTCGACCACGCCCGAGCCTTCATGGCCGAACACCGCCGGACGCGGGAAGATGCCCTCGGCCTGCTGGAAGACGAGGTCGGTGTGGCAGAGGCCGACGCCGGCGATGCGCACCAGGATCTCGTCGGGCCGCGGATCGTCCAGCTGAACGGTCTCGACGGAAAATCCAGCTTGGCCCGTGCGGGCGACGGCGGCGGTGATGTCCATGTCAGGCTCCCTGTTACCCCGATCCGGTGGGGCTTTTGTGACGAGCCTAGAGGGATGACGTGGCGGAGGGGGAGGGGTTTGGCGCCGGCCCGTTTGACGTCAACATGGACGAAGGCCTTTGGCGTCTGGGGTGATCCAGCTCGACCAGAACAAAAGATAATTAAAACAATATATTGAGCGGCATTAGACCGCTTCGAGGTCGATGGTGCGGCTCTGTGGCGGGGTCAGGCCGGTGCCGTTGAGGCAGGCGTCCTCCAGGTCCACGGGGCGAAGCCCGGAGCGCAGTTGCAGCGGGCGCAGGTTCGCGTCGCGGAATCGGGCGTGGGCGAGGTTGGCGCCTCGGAACGAGGCCCCGCGCAGGTCCGCGCCGGTGAAGTCGGCCTTGCGCAGGTCGGCGCCGGCGAAATTCGCGCCGGACAGCTGAGCGCCAGAGAAGTCAACCCGGTAGGCCAGGGCGTTGCGGGCGGAGAGGCCTGGCAGCATGCGGTCCTTCAGGTGCGCCGAGGCCGGTCGCAGGTCCAGCCCGTCCAGGCGCGCGGGTTCGCCCTCGCGGCCCTCCGTGCGGACCCAGCGCTCCAGGCTGTCGATGGTCGCCAGGATCAGGGGGAGGCGCGCCTCGGCCTCCGGGGTCGTGTCGAGCACGCAGCCTTTCAGGGCCGAGGTCGGGATGTTCAGGCGGCTGACGTCTATGCCGGTCATCACGGCGCCGTTGAAGCGCGCGCCCTCGAGCCGCGCCCCGGCCAGGTCGGCGCCGTCCAAGATGGCGCCGCTGAAGTTGGCGTTCTTCAGATTGGCGAACCGCAGCTTGGCGCCGCGCATGGCGCAATTGGTGAAGTCCACCTCAAGGGCGACGGCCTCAGACAGGTCGGCGCCGTCCAGACGCGCGCCCTTCAGGCTCGTGCCGATCCACTTCAGGCCCGCCAGATCGTCATGCACCGCGAGCACGGCCGAGCGCATATCGGCTTCATCGAGGTTCGCCCCGGCGAGCTTGCAGCCGGCGAAATTGGCCCCGCGCAGGTCGGCGCGGAACAGGATCGCGGCGCGGAAGTCGCACCCCGCCAGGTTGGCGCAGTAGAGGGCCGCGCGGGACAGGTCCGTGCCGATGAAGCGGGTGTCGGCCAGGTCAGCGCCGGTGAAGTCGACGTCGGCCAGGTTGCGCTGCACGCAGTCCATCTTGCGGGCGATGACCATGCGGGGAATGGCGCGCGCGCCGCCGGGCAGGCCGCGCGCAAAGGTCTCGTGCGCCCGCACCAGCCGCTCAAACTGCTCGGCGGTGAGGGTGACGCCCTTGAACTTGAGGCCTGCCATGGCGTGACGCATCACGCACTCCTAGAGCGCCAGGCTTGAGAAACCTTGAAAATCACGGTTCCGCGCGTGCGTCCTCCACTTTGAGCTGGGAACATCTCGCGGAGAGTTCACCATTTCGGGCAGGAGCCGGACCTTATCTCGAGACCAAACGCCACGGATGGGTACCCCGCAGCGCGAACTGCCTCTAGTGTTTGATTCATTAAGCGCGTGGAGTCGCCCAGTTTATTGCTATCGCTCAGCGTCAGGGCTGGGTTTTCATGTACCCGATTTGGGAATAGTCGATGTCGAACCTGCCGCATCAAGTTGTGAGATTGGCCCTCAACTTCAACCTGGTCAGCGCCGACTTGCTTTCGAGAGCCCTTCCACTCGACTTTGGGCCGGGCCTTGTGTTCCTGGAAATCAACTACGAGAACCTGCAGAAGCAGAAGTCTCCGCTGGAGCCGCGACGGCCGGTGTCGGCCTACCGCATCGCGCGCGAACTGCGTCTGCCCTACGAGACCGGCCGCCGATATGTGAACCAGCTGGTCGATGTCGGCTGGTGTGAGCGTCTGGATCGGGGGTTCATCGCGGCCGCTCAGGGACCCGGGGAGGCTGCGGTGTCCAGCACCGTGCCTGCAGTCTGGGAAGCCGTCTGGCACTATGTGGACGCCCTCAACCGCGCGGGCGTGGAGATACCCGTCGGTGGCTTCAGTTCGCCGTTCAACGTCAAGTCACGGGTGGCGCTTGAGGCCAGTCTGCACTTCCTGAATTTGCTGAGGATCGGCTGTGACGTGTTTGGCATCGACGCCCACGACGCCCTGCTGATGTACGCGATCCTGACCGCCAACACCGCTCATGTGACCGCACGCCTGAGCGCCGCTGACCTGGCCGCCGATGTCGGCGCCCCCATTCCGGACTCGCAACGCCGCCCGGTGTCGGCGTACCGCCTCGCCCAGGACCTGCGCGCGCCCTATGAGACGATCCGCCGGCACGTCCGCCGCCTGGTCAAGGCGGGGCTCTGTGTGGACGCGCCGGACGGCGGCGTCATCGCGCCGGCGCGAGCTCATGACCGCCCTGAGATCCGACAGGGCGTCACCGCGATCAACGCTGAAGTGGCGAGGTTCCTGAAGGTGATCGCCGACATCACGCCTCTGCCGCTTGAGGAGCCGCAGGTGGAACCGGTGTTGCGCTCGGCCTGAGCCGTCCCCTCAATGGGGCAAGGCGCTCAGGTAAGAGGCCAGGCCCGCGATCTCGGCCTCCGTCAATCCCACCGCCTGCGCCCGCATGGGGCCGGTGGTCAGCGCCTGGACGATGCGCGATGGCGGTGTCCGGGCCAGGGCGGCAAGCGTCGGGATATTCGGCTGACCAGACCCATGACAGACCGCGCACCTGGCCTGGAAAAGCTGCTGGGCTTTTTCGGCGCTGACCGTCTGGCGCGCAGGTAGGGCCGCAAACTGGACGTCGCCGAGACTGCGGGTGTCTGGTTCGCGTGCGGCTCCACCTGCGGGACGAAGACCGAAGGCCTCGATGCGATCGGTTCCGACGAAGACCAGGCCCTTGGCGATGGTCGGCTCGTTGTACTTGCCCCCGGTTCCAAGAAGCCCCGGCGCGCTTTTCCACAGCAGGGTGAGGTCGCGGGCGTCGAAGGCGTAGAGCACGGGCCGGGGCGCCTTGGGCCCATAGAGCGGCGCGGATCGCGGGGCGTCGGTGTCCAGCACCCAGACAATCGCGCCGCGGGCGCCTCGGCTGGTGACGACGGGCGAGCCCGGATTGTGCAGGGTCTCTGTGGTCTGCTGGCGGTCCATGGCGAGGTAGGCTGGGCGACCCGGCGCCGCCACCACCTTCAGCCGCACGAGGCCCGGCGGGACGCTGACGCTGAGATTGTCCGGCCGCTTGCTGCTGCCGGAGACGAACAGGTAGGTCGCGCTGCGAGCGTCGCGGTACTGGGCGGCAGTGCTGCGGCTCTTGGCCTGGTCGACCATGCCGTGGGTTTCGGAATAGGGCGCGAAGACGCTCAGCGGCCCCGGCTTGCCGAACTGAGGCTGTGGGTCGGGGGCGAGCAGTGAGCCGTCCGTCGCCGGGTCCTGGCTGCAGGCCGGCCGCTTGACCCGCGACCCGGGCAGGGCGTCCCGGTCGAGCAGGTAGGCGACCCCTTGCTTGGCGCCCGCCAGGCCGAGCAGGCGCGGCGTGCTGGTCCGGGACGACGGCAGGTCGATGACGAAGGTACCGCTGCTGCCCAGGTCGATGTCCATCGACTGGGCCTGGCAGTAGTTGAAGGGGGTGTAGGTCCCCGCCAGGGTCAGGCCCTCGACCCCGTCGCGAAACTGCAGGATCGACTGGCCCCAGTCGCCGGGGGTGTCCGGAAAGACGCCGGCGACCCCGCCGTTCCTCTGGGTATTGAGAATGCTGGCGCCGGTGGCGATGGAGACGCGGCCCTGGGCGTCCAGCGCCGGGCCGCCGGAGGACCACATGCCGCCTTGGGTTTCGGACGTAACCGGCGTGGTCGAGAAGGCCGAGGCGATGCCGGGGCTGCGGGTGTCCACCGAGACCAGCCAGCCGCTGGCCTCGTCGCCGCCGAAGGCGACATAGAGCCTGGCGCCGTCCGGGCTGAGGTTCAGGGCTCCGCGCTGGATGAGGGGATTGTCGGGATAGCGGGTCGTTCCGTTCCGGTTCACGCCTGGACGGTTGAGGGTCTCGGCGTTCAGCGTCACCGGCCAGCCCGGCAGCGTCCGGCCGCTCGACAGGTCCAGGGCGTGCGCCTGCCAGCCCGCCTGGACATCGCAGGCGGTCACATAGATCCGGTTGGCGGCGCGATCGATCACCGGGGTGGAGAGATTGCCGCCGATGCTCAGGCAGGGCCGGGGCGTGAGACGGGCGCTCCAGAGGATCTCACCGGCGGGCAGGGCTGTGGCCTGCGAGGCGTTCACCGCATAGACGAAGCCGATATTGGTCGCCGCGAACACCACGTCGTGGCGGCCGCGCTGGGTCTCGGTCGCGATGTCGAGCCCGCCCGCATAGAGCGGGGTGGCGAACAGCCGGGGCGGGAGGCCGCCAAGCCCATGCAGCCGCGGGGAGCGCCAGACGAGCCCGAACCCGTGGCCGGCGACGGCGTCCGGCGTGAGGATCCGCTCATGGGCGTTCCAGCCGGTGCGGGCGGCGTCCTGGTGGTAGGTCAGCTTGTCGTCCGGTCGGTCCGCCGTGGGCGGCTCGGCCATGCCGAACAGGGGCAGGATGGCCGCCAGGGCGGCGCCCAGGCGCAGGGTGTTGCGAAGGCGGGTCACGGCGCCGGCGCCCCTGCCGTCCAGAGGATCGCGTTGAGGATCAGCCGCTGCAGCTGGGGCTGGTCCAGGGCGTCGAGGTAGTGGAGGCCAGTGTAGCCGAAGGACCGCCCGCCGCCCGGGCGCTCATACACCCAGGCGACCGGCCGGCTCACCTGCTGCTTCGGGTCGGGCAGCGCGCCATGAAGCTCGCCCGTCATGACGGGCGTGACGCCCGATCCCGCATAGCGCAGGGTCGGATAGACCTCGTCCTTCAGGGCGAAGGGGGAGACCCCGCGGGTCACCGGGTGGGACGCGGGCGTGAAGGCGATCAGCTCATCCGCGCGGTCGGGCATGCCGTAGCGCGCCGCGCCCAGCCATTGGGGCAGCGGCAGATCATCTCCGGGGCTGAGGGTGGAGGCTTGGTGCAGGGTCACGAGCCCGACGCCCTGGTCCATGAGGGTCGCGAAGCGCGAGCGCAGGACCGGATCCCGCAGGGGGTGGCGATCAAGCCCGTCGAAGTACCAGACCACCGTCCGGGCCCGGTCGAGGGCGTCCGGGGCCGTGGGCCAGCCCTGCGGATAGGCGACCACGTGCAGACCCTTGGGCAGGTCCGGAGCGCCGCGCACCAGCTCGGCCAGGTGAGGGACGCCGGCGGGGAAATCATGCTGGCGGGCCCCGTGGCTCTTCACCCCGCCGATGATCACCACCTCATCGCGGGGCGGCGCCGGATCCTGGGCGTGGGCGGCCCCCGCCAAGCCCAGCAGCACTGCCGCGAGTCCCGCCCGCCAGGCTCTCAAGCGCCGCCTCATGTCCATTCCCCCGTTGCGCGCGAACCGTCCGGTTCATCTGCGTCAGGCGGGCATGCTAGGGGCCGCTTGGGCGTCCGCGCTAGACGGGCGCCCGATGTAATGGCGATTACTTTGCATGTAATTGCAATTACTTAAGGGCGGGACCTTCAGCGGCGAGGCGCTCGACGGCTCAGGCGTTGGGGGCTGACTTCCAGGTCCACAGGGCGAGCGCCGGGAAGGCCGCCAGCTCGAGGATCAGGGGCTGCAGCAGATCTGGACCGGTGACGACGGCGAGGCCGGTGGAAACAAGGCGGACGACGCCGCCGACGAACACCATCCCGCAGATCGCCAGGACGGTCGATTTCAGCGCCGCCGGCTTCCAGGTCGCGGCGCACAGCGTGAGGCCCAGGCCAAGCCAGACCCCGCCCAGGAAGCGCACATGACTGTCCCGAACCGCGAACAGGCCTGGGTCTGTCACGGCCAGAAAGTCGGTCCCGCCCTGCCAGCCCAAGGTCCGGATTCCGCCAAAGCCGACATTCAGGCCCAGGAAGATCACCGCAAGGCCGGCCAGCAGATAGACGATGCGCAGCGCCACACTCATCGAGGGCTCCATGAAAAATATGATACGCGTATCAATTAAATGGTGAGGCCCTAGGGGTCAAGCTGTGCGACCATCAGGCCGTGGAGGGTGCAATGGAATCACAGCCGCTAGGCCGGGGGCGGGGACGTCCGGAACGATCGGGGGATGAGCGCGCCAGGATGCGGGCGCGGATCGAGGCCTGCGCCCGCGACCTCTTTTATCGAGAGGGCTATGAGGCGGTCTCTATGCGGAAGATCGCGGCTGGCCTGTCGTGTTCCACGAACACGCTCTACGCCTACTTCGACAGCAAGATGGACATCCTGGCCGCCGTTTGGGCGGACATCTTTGGGCAGGTCTTCGCCGAGCTGACGCCAGGCGTAGCAGCGCAGGAGACCGCGGCCGGACGTGTCCAGGCCTTCTGCGAAGGCTATGTGCGCGGCTGGCTGGTCCGCCCGGAGGAGTACCGGCTGGTTTTCATGTCGGGCGGGGTGACCCAGGCGGATGTCAGCGCCTTCCTGGCGGACGAGCGCCTGGCCGGCGCCTTCGAAGCTCTGCTGGACGGGCTCGCCGCGCACCATGGTGTGACCACGGAGGACCCTGAGGTCTTGCGCCGCCGGGACTACCTGCTCACCGCGATCCACGGCGTGCCGCACTGCCTGATCACCATGAGCGGCCACCCCTGGCCCCCCGCAGACGATCTCGTCCGGATGGCGGTGGACGCAGCCCTGCGCTGACGCCGCCGCGACTGTCGGGGCGGACGACTGGGCGAAGATTTTATCAGGATTGGCGGTCCATCGGAGCCCTGGGCTCGCGAAGGAATGGTGGATGCGACAGGGATTGAACCTGTGACCCCCTCGGTGTGAACGAGGTGCTCTCCCGCTGAGCTACGCATCCGCCGGAAGGGGTGCGCCTATAGCCCGGTTGTTCGCGGCTCGCAAGCGGTCAAAAGCGTCTCGCAGGCTTCGATGAGCTGGTCGTAGTGATCGATGAGGATGTCGGCCCCGAGCTCGGTCACCGGGATGTCGGTATAGCCGAAGGAGACCAGCACCAGGGGCGCGCCGCAGGCCTTGGCGCATCCGGCGTCCGGGGCCGCGTCGCCGACCATGATGGTCCGGTCGAGGCGTCCGCCGGCCAGCTCGACGGCGGTCGCCAGGTGGCGCGGGTCGGGCTTGCGGGCCGGGGACAGGTCGGCCCCGACGATGGCGTCGAAATAGGGGGCGAGGTCGAGGGCTTCGAGAATCGGCCGCGACAGCGGGGTGATCTTGTTGGTGCAGACCGTCAGCCGGGCGCCGCGGGCCTTCAGCTCGGCCAGGGCCTCGGCCACGCCCGGGAAGGGACGGGTCAGGTCGGTGCTGTGCTGCTCGTAGTGGGCGAGGAAGCGGGCGAACAGGCCGTCCATCTGCTCCGCCGTGGGAGTGAGGCCCTGGGCCGCGAAGCCCTGTTCCAGCATGCGCCGGGCGCCGTGGCCGATGAAGGACCGCGCGGTGTCAAACGGCAGCAGAGGCAGCCCCTCCTGCGTCAGGATCAGGTTCAGGGTCCCGACCAGGTCCGGGGCGGAGTCCACCAGGGTGCCGTCGAGATCAAAGGCGATGGTCGCCCCATCCAGGACAGAAAGCTCGGGCATGGGGACGGTGCGCTCCAATGAAACCGCTCGCCGTTTCAGGTAAGAGCCGCGAGATTGCAACGAACGACTTCGATTCCAGGATCAGATCCCATGACCGCACGCGCCGCTGTCATCCTCGCCGCCGGCCAGGGCACGCGTATGAAGTCGCCTGTCCCGAAGATGCTGCACAAGGTGGGCGGCCGCACCCTGCTGGACTGGGTGATCGACACGGTGGAGGCCTCGGGCTGCGAGCGCATCGTGGTGGTGGTGGGCAATCACAGCCCCGGCGTCCGCGACCTGGTGGTCAAGCGGCTGGGTGAGCAGGCCGTCGCCGTGCAGGACCCGCCGCTCGGCACCGCCCACGCCGTGCTGGCGGCCAAGGAGGCCCTGGCGGACTTTGACGGCGACGTGCTGGTGACCAATGGCGACTGTCCCTTGCTGCGGCCCGCCGACCTGGAGCCGCTGTTCGCCCTGCGCGCCCAGGGCGCGGCCCTGTCGATCCTGGGCTTCAAGCCGGCGGACGCCCTGCTGTACGGGCGGCTGATCCTGGGGGCGGATGGCCACCTGATCCGCATCGTCGAGCCCAAGGATGCGACGCCCGAGGAACTGGCGGTCAAGGCGTGCAACGCCGGCATGTACTGCGCCGACCGGGCGCAGATGTTCGCCTGGCTGTCCCGCGTGGACAACAAGAACGCCAAGCAGGAGTACTACATCACCTCCATCGTCGGCCTGGCCACGGGCGAGGAGAAGCTGGTCAAGGTCGCCTTCGCGCCGGAGAGCGCGGTGATGGGTTGTGACACGCCCATGCAGCTGTCCCAGGCCGAGGCGATTTTCCAGACCCGGGCGCGGGCCCATCACCTGGCCGAGGGCGTGGCCATGCTGGCGCCGGAGACGGTGCACTTCTCCTGGGACACCAAGATCGCAGCCGGCGCCCAGATCGAACAGTTCGTGGTCTTTGCGCCGGGCGTCAGCGTCGAGACCGGCGCGGTGATCCGGGCCTTCAGCCACCTGGAGGGGGCCAAGGTGGGCCTGGGCGCCCTGATCGGGCCCTATGCCCGCCTGCGCCCCGGCGCCGACATCGGGGCGGAGGCCCACATCGGCAACTTCGTCGAGGTCAAGAAGGTCAAGGTCGGCGAGGGCGCCAAGGCCAACCACCTGTCCTATCTGGGCGACGGCACGGTGGGGGCCAAGGCCAACATCGGGGCCGGCACGATCTTCTGCAACTATGACGGCTTCGACAAGCACGACACCCATGTGGGCGAGAACGCCTTCATCGGCTCCAACTCCGCCCTGGTCGCGCCAGTGACCATTGGGGCTGGGGCCATGACCGGGTCCGGTTCGGTGATCACCAAGGACGTGGAGCCGGACGCCCTGGCCCTGGAGCGGGCCGAGCAGGTGGTCAAGCCCGGCTGGGCGGGGCGGTTCCGGGCCGCCAAGCTCGCCAAGCGCGCGAAGAAATAACTGCCAAGCCGCGCTCGCCCCGCTATTGGAAATAGATGACCGCTGACGATCAGAAACGCGCCGCGGGCGAGGCGGCCGCCGCCCTCGTCCAGCCCGGCATGGTCGTCGGCCTGGGGACCGGCTCGACCGCGGCCTGGTTCGTCAAGGCGCTGGCGGCGCGCGGGCTCAAGGACATTGTGGGCGTCCCGACCTCTGTGGCCACTGCCGATCTCGCCACGGGCCTGGGCCTGAAGATCAAGCAACTGGACGAGGTCTCGACCATCGACCTGACCGTGGACGGCGCCGACGAGGTCGGTCCGGCCCTGTCGTTGATCAAGGGCGGGGGCGGGGCCCTGCTGCGTGAGAAGCTGGTCTGGGAGAATTCCCGCCGCTGCGTGGTGATCGCTGACGCGGCCAAGCGGGTGGCGATGCTGGGCAAGTTCGCCCTGCCCATCGAGGTCGTGGGCTTTGGGCACAAGTCGACCATGGCGCGGATCTGCGACGTGCTGGCCGAATTCGATATCGGCATGGCGCCGCGCCTGAGAAGCCGCGACGGCGCCCCGGTGAAGACTGACAGCGGCAACCTTATCTATGACGCGGCGTGCGGGCGGATCGAGGAGCCCGCCGCGCTGGCGGCGGCGCTGAAGAGCGTGACCGGCGTTGTCGATCACGGCCTGTTCCTTGACCTGGCCGATATGGCCCTGGTGGGGACGCCGGACGGCGTCGTCACCCTGGAACCCTGAGGAGTTATTCGTGGCGGACTACGACTACGACCTTTTCGTCATCGGCGCAGGCTCCGGCGGCGTGCGTGCGGCCCGGGTGGCGGCGATGTCCGGCGCCAAGGTGGCGGTGGCCGAGGAATACCGGGTGGGCGGCACCTGCGTGATCCGAGGCTGCGTGCCCAAGAAGTTCATGGTCTACGCCTCTGAATTCGCCCACTACGCCCAGGTGGCGGAGGGCTATGGCTGGTCCAAGAGCCAGGCGGTGTTTGACTGGCCGACCTTCCTGGAGGCCAAGGACCGCGAGATCGCCCGGCTGTCGGGCATCTATGTCACCAACCTGCAGAACGCCGGCGCCGAGCTGCTGCACGGCAAGGCTCGCGTGGTCGGCCCCCACACCCTGGAAATCACCGGCGAGACCGGTCAGGTGCGCAAGGTCACGGCGGGCAAGATCCTGGTCGCCACCGGCGGGCGGCCGTTCAAGCCGGCCGAGATCCCCGGCATCGAGCACGCCATCACCTCGGAAGAGGCCTTCCACCTGCCGCAGTTGCCCAAGCGGGTGCTGGTGGCTGGTGGCGGCTATATCGCCGTGGAGTTCGCCGGCATCTTCGCCGGGCTGGGCGTGGACACGACCCTTGTCTATCGCGGGGCCAACATCCTGCGCGGCTTTGACGACGACGTGCGCACCCACCTGACCGAAGAGATGAAGAAGCGCGGGATCAAGGTGGTGCTGGGGACCCAGCATGACCGGATCGAGAAGACGCAGACCGGCCTGGTCAATCACCTGACCAACGGCCACGCCATCGAGACCGACGTCGTTATGTTCGCCACCGGCCGCAAGCCCTATGTCGATGGCCTGGGGCTGGAGACGGCCGGGGTGGAGCTGACCGAGGGCGGCGCCGTGGCGGTGGATCAGTTCTCCAAGACCAGCTCTGACCACATCTGGGCTGTGGGGGACGTCACCGACCGGATCAACCTGACGCCGGTGGCTATCCGCGAGGGCGCGGCCTTCGCCCAGACCGAGTTCCACAACAACCCGCAGAGCTTCGACCACGAGATGGTGGCCCTCGCGGTGTTCTCTCAGCCGCCGGTCGGCTCGGTGGGCCTGTCCGAGGCCGAGGCCCGCAGGCATCACGGCAAGGTGGACATCTACCTGTCCCGCTTCCGGCCGATGAAGACCACCTTCTATGGCGGCGACGAGCGCTGCCTGATTAAGCTGGTGGTGGCCGCCGACAGCGAGAAGATCCTGGGGTGCCACGTGGTCGGGCCGGACGCGCCGGAGATCATCCAGATGGCCGCCATCGCCCTCAAGATGGGCGTGACCAAGCCGCAATGGGACTCGACCTGCGCGGTGCACCCGACCCTGGCCGAAGAGCTGGTGACCATGCGTGACAAGCACGTGCCGGTGGGCGCGTGACACAAACCGCGGCGGCCAGCCCCGATCGGCTCTCCGCCTGGTGCGGCGGGGTGTTGGCGGTGATCTTCGCCCTGGCGGCGCCCGCCGGCTGGCTGGGCCCGCTGGCCTTTGCGCCGCTCGCAGCCCTGGCCGGCCTTTTGATGCTGCGGACGCTGAGCCTCGAGGAGCAGGATCGGCCCGCGGGGATCGCCATCATCACGGTGCTGTTGTGGGCGGTCAGCTCGTCCATCTGGAGCCCCTTTGCGCCCGACGGCCTGGGGGAATCCACGGCGGCGAAGCTGTTGGCGGAGACCGTGCTGTTCACCGCCGTGGTGACGGGCGCGCGCCGGGCCGCGGCAGGCGGCGGGGTCGGCCACCTGCGGGTCTTCGCCTGGTCGTCCGTGATCCTGGGCCTGGTGCTGCTGGGCGAGGGCCTGACCGGGGCGGCGGGCTACCGCGCCCTGCGCGATGTTCTGCACGATCCCATCCGTCCGGACCTCGGCATCAAGAACGTCGCCCAGGGCCTGTTCGGCCTGACCCTGTTTGCGCCGGCCGCGATCCTGGCGGCGGCCCGCTATGGCGGCGGGGTCTGGCTGGGCCTGCCGATCCTGGCCGGGATCATCTGGCCGAGCCTGGCCTTCGGCTATGACGCCACCTTGCTGGCCCTGGGCGTTGGCGGGGTGTCGGGCCTGATCGCCTGGATCTGGCCGCGCTGGGGCCCGCGACTGATCGCGGGCGTGGTGGCCACCCTGTTCCTGACGGCGCCGGCCCTGGTCTGGGGCGCACGAAGCATCGGCCTGTGGCGCAAGCTGGAGGCGGTGCTGCCGCTCTCCTGGTCCGAGCGCATGGGATACTGGCGCCATGCCGCCGACTGGATCAGCGACCATCCTGCCCGTGGCTGGGGCCTGGACGCCAGCCGGGCCTTTGGCCCCGGCATCGTGCTGCATCCCCACGACGCGCCCCTGCAGATCTGGCTGGAGCTGGGCCTGATCGGGGCGGTGGGCGCAGCCGTGTTCTGGGTGGCGGTGATCGCGGGCCTGGGCCGGCGCGCGCGAGACCCGGCCGCGGCGACGGCGGTCGCCACCGCCGCCATCTACCTGACCTTCGGCGCCTTCAGTTTCGGAGTGTGGCAGGAGTGGTGGCTGGCCCTGGGCGCGCTTGCCGCCGCCGCCTGTGTCTGCCTGCTGCGCGCGCCCTTGCGGCGTCCGACCCCGGCCGCCACGTCAAGGTCGACTGTGGCCGTCTTTACGGAGTAGAAGGCCCGGCCCGCGCTTGCGGGCGCGGAAGAGAAGCATGACTGAGCACTGGAATCCGGCGTCCTGGCGCGCCAAGACTGCGAAGCACATCCCCGAGGACTATCCGGACCTGGAAGCCCTGACGCGGGTCGAACAGACCCTGCGCGGCATGCCGCCCCTGGTGTTCGCCGGTGAAGCGCGCCGGCTGAAGCAACTGCTAGGCGACGTCGCCGAAGGCCGCGCCTTCCTGCTGCAGGGCGGCGACTGCGCCGAGAGCTTCAAGGAATTCCACGCCGACAACATTCGCGACACCTTCCGCCTGATCCTGCAGATGGCGGTGGTGCTGACCTTCGCTGGCGGCAAGCCGGTGGTGAAGGTGGGCCGGATGGCCGGCCAGTTCGCCAAGCCGCGCTCCTCGCCGACCGAGACCGTCGATGGCGTGACCCTGCCGTCCTATCGCGGCGACAACATCAACGGCATGGAGTTCACGCCGGAGCAGCGCACGCCGGATCCGCAGCGCCTGCTGCAGGCCTACGCCCAGGCGTCCTCGACCCTGAACCTGCTGCGCGCCTTTGCGGGCGGCGGCTATGCCGACCTGTACAACATCCACCGCTGGACCCTGGGCTTCGTCAACGACAGCCCGCAGGGCGCGCGCTATCGCGAGCTGTCCGAAAAGATCAGCGAAGCCCTGACCTTCATGGCCGCCGTCGGCGTGACGCCGGAGACGGCGCCGGATCTAAAGCGCGTGGAGTTCTTCACCGCCCACGAGGCCCTGCTGCTGGGCTTCGAAGAGGCCATGACGCGGATCGATAGCACCTCGGGCGACTGGTACGACACCTCGGCCCACATGGTGTGGATCGGCGAACGCACCCGCCAGCTGGACGGCGCGCACGTGGAGTACTTCCGCGGCATCCGCAATCCGATCGGCTGCAAGGTCGGCCCGACGATGGAGCCGGACGAGGTCCTGCGCCTGATCGACGTGCTGAACCCGAAGAACGAGCCGGGCCGGCTGACCCTTTATGGCCGCTTCGGCCACGACAAGGTCGCCGACCGCCTGCCGCGTCTGCTGGAGGCCACCAAGAAGGATGGCCGCGCCGTGGTCTGGGCCATCGATCCCATGCACGGCAACACCCTGACCGCCGCCAACGGCTACAAGACCCGGCCCTTCGACCGGATCCTGTCGGAGGTGAAGTCCTTCGTGGAGATCTGCAAGGCTGAGGGCGTGCACCCCGGCGGCGTCCACCTGGAGATGACCGGCCAGAACGTCACCGAGTGCTTGGGCGGGGCTCGCGCCTTGGCCGAAGGCGACCTCGCCGACCGCTACCACACGCACTGCGACCCGCGTCTGAACGGGGAACAGGCGCTGGAGCTGGCCTTCCTGGTGGCTGAGAAGCTGAAGGAAGATCGCCTGGCGGAGGCTCTGCGCGCGGCGCTCTAGGGCGCGGCGCTTTCCCTCGGCTTATTTGACGAAATTTATACGAATCCCGCGATCGTCCCTGAAACGACGCGGGAGACGTGAGCATGCGTGCGTTCAATAGGTTGTCGATCGCCGGCAAGCTCGGGGTCGCAGCAGGCCTGGCCATCGGGCTTCTGCTTTTCATCGCCGCTGGGGTGATCTCCTGGCAGACGCGCAGCGTGGTCGCCAAGAGCAACCGCACCCTGGCCGATGCGGTCGCGACCAACGCCGTCGGCGAGGTCCGGTCAGAAATCGCGGCCGCGGACGCGGCGACCCGCGCCCTGGCCGGCGCTATCGGCGAAGCGAGCGGAGCGGGGGTCTCGGGGCGCTCGACCGTCCTTTCCATGGTGCGGCCTGGGGCGTCCGCCGCCAGCTCGGTCATGGGCGCCTGGTTCATGGCGCAGCCAGACGCCATCGGCCGCGACGCCGAGCACGTCGGAGACGCAGCGACAGCCTCCAACGTCAATGGCCGGATGTCCGCCTACTGGGTGAACCACGACGGCCAGATCGTGCTTGAGCCCGAGACGGACGGCTCTGATTTCCAAGAAGCCTACTTCACGGACCCGGTCGCGACCGGGCGCCCCATGCTCACGGAACCCTATTTGGAGACCTTGAGCGGGGCTCAGGTTCCCATGGCCTCGATCGCCTATCCGGTTCGCCGTGGCGGAGAGCTGATCGGGGTCGCTGGGCTGGATATGTCGCTGGCCGATCTTTCGGCGCGGTTCGGCGCCATGAAGCCCCTGGGTGTCGGGCGGGTTCTGCTCCTGTCGGGCGCCGGAAAATGGATCGCCCATCCCGACGCCGCCCGCCGCATGCAGGCCTATGGCGAGGCGGATGAGCGTGCGATGCAGCAGGCCTTGGCGGGCCAGACCCCTGCCGCCGCCAGCCGGTTCAAGCTGGGCGGAAAGGCCTACGAGCGCCTGTTCCGGCCCGTGCGGTTCGACGATCTTGGCGCGACCTGGGTGGTCGTGGTCGATGTGCCGCAGTCCGCCGTGACCGGCGCGGCTGACCGCCTAGCGGTCACGCTCATGCTGGGCGGGGTGGTGATCACGGGCCTGGTGCTGGGCCTGCTGTTCTACATGAGCGGCGCCCTGGTGGGCGGGCCGCTTGGGCGGCTGACCGTGGCGGTGAAGCAACTGAGCCGGGGCGCCTACGATCAGGCCGCGCCGGGTCTGGAACGCCGCGATGAGGTCGGCGCCATCGCCAACGCCCTGGAAGGGTTCCGCCGCGATCTGGCCGAGGGCGTTCGCCGTCGGGCGGAGCAGGAACAGGAGCGTGCGGCTGCGGAGGCCGAGCGCGAGGGCCACGCGCGCGAGAGCGCCGCCGTGGCGGACGCCCAGGCCGAGGCGGTGCGGGCGATTGGCGAGGGCATGTCCGCCCTGGCCGGCGGCGACCTGACCCAGAGACTGGACGCGGCCCGGTTCCAAGGCGCGACCCGGCAGATTCCGGGTGACTTCAACCTGGCCATCGGCGCCTTGGCCGACGCCATGGCCGGGGTGCAGGCGGCAGCCTCCCAGATCCGTCACAACTGCGCCGAGATCAGTCGTGCCGCGGATGACCTGTCGGCCCGGACCGAGCGACAGGCGGCGGGCCTTGAAGAGACCGCCGCGGCCTTGGACGAGTTGACCGTCACGGTGAACAAGAGCGCCGAGGGGGCTGGCCGCGCGCGCGACGCGACCCAGGTGGCCCGTCAGGCGGCCCAGAAGAGCGGCCAGGTGATGGAGCAGGCCGTCCAGGCGATGGCCGGCATCGAGCAGTCGTCCCACGAGATCACCCAGATCATCGGCGTCATCGACGAGATCGCCTTCCAGACCAATCTCCTGGCCCTGAACGCGGGCGTCGAGGCTGCGCGGGCCGGGGAGTCGGGCAAGGGCTTCGCGGTGGTGGCCTCAGAGGTTCGGGCCCTGGCTCAGCGCTCAGCCGAGGCGGCCAAGGAGATCAAGACCCTGATCCAGAGCTCCACCGGGCAGGTGGAGCAGGGGGTTGGCCTGGTCGGCCAGACTGGCGAGGCCCTGCGCGAGATCCTGGGGCAGATGGAGTCCATCAACGAACTGGTGAGCGAGATCGCCGCCTCGGCCCGCGAACAGGCCACCGGCCTGGCCGAGATCAATGTCGCCGTGAACCAGATGGATCAGGTCACCCAGCAGAATGCGGCGATGGTGGAGGAAACCACTGCCGCCAGCCGCGCCCTGGCGGACGAGGCCGGCGAACTGGATCGGCTGGTCTCAGGCTTCAAGGTCGGCGCGGCCGTTCGGGCCCAACCGCCGGCCGCGGCGCCGGTTCGCGCCGTTGTCGGCGGACGTCCGACCTCCACGGCGCCTCGCGATGGTTGGGAAGAGTTCTAGACCTCGGGGCGGGCCAGGGCGTCCAGCCTGGCCCGGATATGGGCCGCCTCGGCGGGCGTATTGGCCAGCGCGATAGCCTGGCCGAAGGCGGCGCGGGCGTCTTCGGTGCGGCCCAGTTGGGTCAGCAGATGCCCCCGCAGGCCGTGGAAATGGAAATAGGCCGAGAGCCGGCCCTCGAGCGGTTCGACCAGGGACAGGGCGGCTTCCGCGCCCTGCACCTTTGAGACCGCCACCGCCCGGTTGAGGGTGATCACCGGTGACGGCTGCATCCGCTCAAGCGCCCCATAGAGCGCGGCGATGTGGGGCCAGTCAGTGTCCGCCGGGGTGGCGGCCCGGGCGTGCAGGGCGGCGATAGCGGCCTGGATCTGATAGGGGCCGGGGCGGCGATGACGCATGGCCTTGTCGATCAGGGCCAGGCCCTCGGCGATCATCGGCCGGTTCCAAAGGTTGCGGTCCTGGTCCTCCAGCAAAACCCCTTCGCCCTGGTCGTCGTAGCGGGCGGCGGCGCGGGCGTGCTGCAGCAGCAACAGGGCGGTCAGCCCCATGATCTCGGGCTCTGCCGGATAGAGACGCAGCAGCAGGCGGGACAGTCGGATGGCCTCGGCGGCCAGGCCGGCGCGGTCGTCCTGGGCCGCGGGGCCGGCGGAATAGCCCTCGTTGAAGACCAGGTAGATCATGGCGGCCACCGCCCCGACCCGCTCGGCGCGCTCAACGGGGCCCGGCGCCTCGAAGGGGACGTCGGCCTTGGCGATCCGACCCTTGGCGCGGGTGATCCGCTGCTCCATGGCGCTTTCGCCGACCAGGAAGGCGCGGGCGACCTGGCGCACGGACAGCCCCGAGACGATCCGCAAGGCCAGCGCGATCTGCTGGGTGGCCGGCAGGTCCGGGTGGCAGCAGACGAACAGCAGGCGCAGGATATCGTCGCGATAGTCCGCAGCGTCCAGGCGCTCGGCGACGCCGGCCTCGGCGTCCTCCAGGTCGGAGAGCTGGGCCTCGTCGGGCAGCTCGGTCTGGCGGCTGGACTTGCGCACCGCATCGACCCCGGCGTTGCGGCCGACCAGGATCAGCCAGGCGGCGGGATCGCGGGGCGGACCATTGCGCGGCCAGTTGCGCAGAGCCCGCAGGCAAGCCTCCTGGAACGCCTCCTCGGCGGCGTCGAGGTCGCGGAAATAGCGGAGCAGGGCCCCGATCGCCTGGGGCCGGGCGGCGGTGATCGCCGTCTCGATCCAGGCGAGGTCGTTCAAAGCTTCAGGGTCCCGTCGCGGATCGTCAGGACCGGGCGGATCTCATAGGAGCCCAGGCCGGGATTGGCCTTGGCGAGGTCGCGGGCCAGCTTCAGGGCGCCGTCCAGGTCGTCGCAGTCGACCACATAGAAGCCCAGCAACTGCTCCTTGGTTTCAGCGAAGGGGCCGTCCAGCACAATGGGCTCGTCGCCGTTCTTGCGCAGGGTGGTGGCGGTGGTGGTCGGCATCAGTCGGGCGACCGGTCCCATGCGGGCGGCCTGGACATAGGGTTCCTGGACCGCCCACAGGGCTTCCATCACCTTGTCTTCCTCGGCCTTGGACCAGGCGCCCACCGAGGCTTCGTCGTTGTAACAGAGGATGGCGTACAACATGGGCGTCTCCAGGTCGGGCTTGCGCCTCTGCTGGAACGACGCACGGGGCCGGCGGGCGCCGACAGGCCCCGCGGATTTTTTCAGCTGATGCGGCGGGCCTTCATGGGGACCGGCGTCTTGAACATCTCGCCCTTCATCACTCCGACCCCGGCGGTGGGCGAGCGCGGCAGGCCCATCATCTTCTGCACCACGTCCATGCCCTGGACCACATAGCCGAAGGCCGCGAAGCCGGCGTTGTCGCCCTTGGCCTTGGGATTGGCGTCCAGATAGGTCTGGTCGCCCACGCAGATGAAGAAGTCCGAGGTCGCGGTGCCCGGGGCGTGCCGGCCCAGGGAGATGGCCCCATCGGTGTGCGACAGGCCCGTCTTCGTGGTGCTCTCGTGCGGGATGGGCTTGAGCACGTACTTCGGGTCGTTCTGCAAGCCGCCCTGCAGCATGCCGTAGTCGGTCATCCCCGGCGGGTGCGAGGCCCGGTAGAAGGTCGCGTGGCTCATCCGGCCTTCGTCGACATAGCGCAGGAAGTTGCCGGCGGTGATCGGCGCCTTGTCCTTGTAGAGCTCCAGGATGATCACCCCGTGGACGGTGGTCAGCGCCACCCGGACGCGCCCCTTGGGCGTTGGCGGCAGGGGCGGCGGACCGGCGGTGATGGTTGCCGCGGCTGGCGGCGGAGTCGCTGCGGCCGGAGCCGGGGCGGGGGCAGGGGGCGTCACCGCGGGGGCTGTCGGCGGCGCGGCCTCCAGCGTCTGGGCGAGGGCGGGCGCGGCGGTGAGCGCGGCGGCGGCGGCGATGAAACTGCGGCGATCCATCAGGAGAGCTTAGCGCCCAGAACCCCTCACCCCAACCCTCTCCCCGCACGTGGGGAGGGGGAGGCGTTCGTCAGTGCGCGGCCATCCGCAGGCGGGCGTCCTTGCGGGCGCCGATGGCGTCCTTGATCTCGCCGGCCATGCCCAGGCCAAATCGGGGCATGTTGTTGTAGACGTTCTCGTAGGCGCCGGCCTTCACGACATAGGTCTCGTGCCAGATGCCGACGTCGCCGTTGGAGCCCACGGCCTTGTTGAAGGCCTGCCAGGCCGGCAGGTGGGCGGCGTCTCGGTTGCGGGCGTAGGCCTCCAGGTCGTCGAAGCTGCGCCAGTACTGGACCACCAGGATGTCGGGGAAGCCCGCGTGGGTTCGGGCGTGCAGCAGGCCGAGCTCGGGCTTGTGGCCCAGTTCGATCAGCATCTTGGGCATGGCGTTGGCCACCGGCCACCACCGCCAGAACTTCCAGGGCTTGTTGATGCGCATGCCGATCAGGAAGACCACGAAGTCGCCCTCGAGCTCGGCGCAGACCCGGTTGGCGATGATGTCGGCCATGTCGGCCTCCCGTGAATTTACGGCGTACGCTATAGGGTCGTGGCTGATGCGCAAGGTCCGGCTACCCAAATCCAGCCTTGCGGCGCAGGGCCTGAGGCGCCAGTTTCCGCCCCTTCTTTGACAACAGGTGATCCATGACCCCCTCGGAGGTCCCCGCGTCCTCCCAGGCGGAAGGGCGCATCTCGTCTGTCCGCGCCGACCTGTTCGACCTGTGGGGTCTGGCCTGGCCGGTGGTGCTGTCGCGCCTGGGCATCATGGCCATGGGCCTGTGCGACGCCATCGTCGTGGGCCGCTATTCGGCGCGTGAGCTCGGCTACCATGCGTTGGCGTGGGCGCCGACCAGTGTCGTTGTGACCATGTCCGTCGGCCTGCTGGCCGGCGTCCAGGTGATGACCGCCCGCGCCGTGGGGCAGGGACGGCGCAATGACACCGGCGCGGTGTTGCGGCGGGGGCTGAAGTACAGCCTGTGGATCGGCGCGATCTCGACCCTCATCACCGTGCTGGGCGGGCCGGCCTTCCTGCATGTGCTGGGCCTGGAGAAGGACCTGGCGGACGGGGCGACCCGACCGCTGATCGTCTTCGCCTTCTCCCTGCCGGGCTATGCGATCAGCGTCGCCGCCAGCCTGTGGCTGGAGGGCCTGTCGCGGCCCAAGCCCGCCGCCGCCCTGATGTGGGTGGCCAACGGCGTGAACCTGGTGGTCGACCTGTTGCTGGTGCCGGGGACCTTCGGCCTGCCGGCCCTGGGCGCGACGGGCGGGGCCTGGGCGACCACCATCGCCCGGACCTTCCTGGCGGTGGGGCTGCTGGCCTACATCGCCCGCATGCCGGAGGCGCGTGAGCTCGGGGTCTTCACCAAGCCCGAGAAGAACCTGGCCGCCGAGACTGAGCAGCGGCGCATCGGCTTTGGAGCCGGGGCGTCCAACTTCTTCGAGGTGGCGTCCTTCGCCAGCATGAACGTCTTCGCCGGCTGGATCGGCGGCTTGGCGGTGGCGTCCTGGGCGATCACCCTGAATGTGGCGGCCATCGTTTTCATGGTCCCGCTGGGGCTGTCCACCGCGGCGGCGGTGATGGTCGGGCGCGCCTATGGGGCCAGGGACTATCGCGCCATCGACCGGGCGGCCGTGGTCGCCTTCGGGGTGACGGCGGTGTTCGGCGTGCTGGCGATGCTCATCGTCGGCCTGGGGGCGGGCCCCATCGCCGCCGGCTATACCGGCGACGCCGCGACCCTGGCCCTGGCGGTTCCGGCCGTGGCCCTGTCGGCCCTGATGTTCGTGCCGGACGCGCTGCAGGTGGTCTGCGCCCAGGCGCTGCGGGCCCGTGGCGATGTCTGGGTGCCCACCATCACCCACCTGGCGAGCTATGTGGTGGTGATGGCGCCGCTGGCCTGGTTCCTGGCCCTGCCGATGAAGCTGGGCCTGGCCGGGATTGTCTGGGCGGTGATCGCGGCCAGCTTCCTGTCGGCCGGCCTGTTGCTCACCCGGTTCTGGAGATTGAGCGTAATCAACGCTTAAGCCTGTTGGTGAACCGCGGATTCAAGGCTCGGCGCTAGAACCCGGGCATGACCTCGACGCGCAACCGCGACATCGCCCGCTCAATCCTGGCCGGCCTGGGCCTCATCCTGGCGATCGCCATGCTGGGCCCGTTCCAGGGCGTGGAGCACGATCTGGTGCCTTGGGACAAGGCGGGCCACTTCCTGGCCTTCTATGTGACCACGGCCCTGATGTACGTGGCCTTTCCCACTCGCAGGCGCTTCGACCTGTCGTGCCTGATGGCGTTCATCGGCGTGGGCAGCGAGATCGCCCAGTACCTAGTCGGCCGCGATTGCGCCTTCGGCGATGTGCTGGCCGACATGTGCGGCGCCTTCGCCCTGTACCTGCCGGTGCTGCTCGACGACCTGCGGCGTCCGGCCCAGCTGGAGCGCCGCCGTCGTGGGGCGAGCGCCGTCAGCCAGATTGTTGAGGCCTGATCAGGCCTTCGCGGCCTCGACCCCCAGGATCCAGCCCTCTTCCGCCTCGGCCGCCGCCAGGATCTCCGGCGTCGCGCCAGCGGGCGGGCCGAACACCGCCCCCAGCTTGCCGGCCTCGTCCAGGCGGGCGAAATGCTCAGCGGTCACGCGCACTTGGGCCAGGTCCTTCACCTCGCCCGGACCGGGCTGGGCCTTGTAGAGCGACGGCCAGACCTCGGTGGTGACCACGTCAACACCAGCCAGATCAGCCTCGGTCAGCGGCTTGAACCCGAACTCGAAGGGCCAGGCCTTGACGCCCTCGCCACGGGTCAGCTTCAGGCGGCGCACGAAGGGAATGCCCAGGATCGCCTGACCGCCCACGGAGCCGTTGTAATAGAGCTTCCAGATCGAGGCTGCGCCCTTGGCGGCCTGGTCGGCGTAGCGGTACTCGGGCAGGTCGTCCGGACCATGCTCGCGAGTGCGCTTGGGCTGCAGGGTGGTCAGGGCGTCCTTCGGCGGACAGCCCCAGAACGGGAAGGGCCCGCCGGTCATGCGGCGGTTGATCTCCGAGCCGACCCCGAAGCGGTTGTTGGTGTTGTCGGCCTTGTCCTTGACCATCTTGTCCAGCTGGTCCCAGGCCGCGCGCCAGGGCGCATCGCCGGGCAGGCTCAGGGCCTGTTGGAAGCCGCGCGGAAAACCCAGCGGGAAGTCAAAGCCCAGCAGGCAGCGCTCATTGCGCTTCTTGAAGTCGTCCAGCAGGGCGTTGAGCTTCTTCTCGGCCTCGGCCCGGGTGGGCGGATTGAAGGCCTCGAAGGTCAGCCGGAAGCGGACGTCGCGCTTCAGCACCCCGATCCACACCGAATCCGCGCCGGTGGACGGCTTGGCCGCGGCGCTCCAGTCGACGATCACATAGGCGCTGAACAGTCGGGACACGGGTACAGGCTCCGGGGAAGGACGAAGCGGCTTTTAGCCTCTCCGGCTTCCCCGGCCAACGCCCGTCAGGCGCTGGAGCCCCTAGAGTTTCACCAGCATCTTGCCGAAGTTCTCGCCCGCGAAGAGGCCCAGGAAGGCTTCGGGCGCGCGCTCGATGCCCTCCTTGACGGTCTCCTTCCACTTCAGCTTGCCGGCGGCGTGCCAGCCGGCCAGGTCCTTGGCGAAGTCGCTCATCATGTCCCAGTGGTTGGAGACGATGAAGCCTTCCAGGCGCAGGCTCTTGCCCACGGCCAGGATGATGTTGCGCGGGCCGACCGGCGGGGTGGTGGCGTTGTACTGGCTGATCATGCCGCACAGGGCGAAGCGGGCGAACGGATTGGCGACGGTGATCGCCGCCTCCAGGTGGTCGCCGCCGACATTCTCGAAATAGACGTCGACGCCTTCCGGCGCGGCTCGCTGCAGGGCCGCCGTCAGGTCGGCCTCGGCCTTGTAGTCGATGGCCTCGTCGACCCCGAGCTCCTTCAGGAAGGCGACCTTCTCAGCGCCGCCGGCCGAGGCGATGACCTTGTGGCCCTTCAGCTTGGCGATCTGGCAGACCATGGAGCCGACGGCGCCCGCGCCGCCGGAGACGAACACCACGTCGCCGGGCTTGAGGGCGGCGATGCGCAGCAGGCCGGCATAGGCCGTCAGGCCCGGCATGCCGGCCACGCCCAGGAAGGCCTGGGGCGGCAGGCCGTGGGTCTCCAGCTTGGTGACGCTCGAGGCCGGAGCCGTGAAGCCCTCGCGCCAGCCGAACATGGACTGGACCAGGTCGCCGACCTTCAGCGACGGATCGTTGGAGGCGACCACCTCGCCGATGGCGCCGCCTTCCATGGCTTTGCCGAGCGCGAAGGGCGGGGTGTAGGACTTCACGTCGTTCATGCGGCCGCGCATGTAGGGGTCGACGGTCATCCAGGTGTTGCGGACCTGGACCTCGCCGGGACCCGGCGCCGGCAGCTCGACGCTGGCCAGCTCGAAATTGTCGGCGGTCGGCAGGCCCACAGGGCGGCTCTTCAGGCGGATCTCGCGGATCGTGGTCATGGTGTCCTCCCACATCTGTTTACGCCGTAAGCGGCGCTCGAACGGCTGTTTAAACCCTGCCTCAGGTGGCGTCGAGGGCGTCGCAATGCTAGGCGCGGACCCAACGGAACTTGGAGCGGTCACATGGGTGAGTCCTTGCGCGGCGGCGTGATCGGGGCGGGCGTCTTCGGCGGCTACCATGCGCGCCAGTACGCCAATGCTGAGGGCGCGACTCTGGTGGCGGTCTATGATCCCGTCCTGGCCCGCGCCGCCGAGGTGGCGGACCGCCATGGCGCCCAGGCCTTTGACGACCTGGACGCCTTCCTGGCGGCGGTGGATGTAGTGACGGTGGCCTCGCCGGCCATCTATCACGCCGACGGCGCGGTCGCGGCCCTGAAGGCCGGCAAGCCGATCTATGTGGAAAAGCCCCTGGCGGTGTCCCTGCGCGACGCCGACCGGATCATAGACGAGGCCGCCGCCCGCAAGCTCGTGGTCGCCTGCGGCCACCAGGAGCGTGTGGTGTTCGGCGCCATCGGCCTGTTCGACATCCCTGAGGCGCCCCTGCGGCTGGAAGCCGTGCGCCAGGGGCCGCAATCCGAGCGCAGCCTGGATGTGTCGGTGGTGCTGGACCTGATGATCCACGACCTGGACCTGGCGCTGGCCCTGTCGCCGGCCGAGCCCCTGGCGGTGGAGGCTGAGGGCGTCAGCGCCTATAGCGGCGGCTGGGACCAGGTGAGCGCCGAGGTGACCTTCGCCAACGGCTTCACCGCCCTGTTCGACGCCTCGCGCATGGCCGAGGGGCGCAACCGCACCATGAAGCTGGTCTATCCCTCCGGCGAACTGGAGATCGATTTCGTGGCGCGGACCTTCCGCAACACCACGGGCTATCCGCTCAATCCCGACTTCGCCGAGACGCCCGGCGCCAAGGACCCCCTGGGCGCCAGCGTCGGCGCTTTCCTCGGCGCCGTGCGCGGAGATCTGGCGCGCCCGGTGGTGACGCCCCAGGAAGCGGCGCGGGCGCTGGATCTGGCGCTGGCGGTGGAGCAGGCGCTGGAGGGGTAGGTTCCTTCCCACACCTTAGGGGTGGCAATCCAGGCGCGAGCCACTAGCTTCACCTGAACATCTCAGGGAGCCCGCCATGACCACCGCCTACGACTTCGCCTTCAAGTCCATCGACGGCCAGCCGCTGCCGTTCACGACCTTCAAGGACAAGGTGGTGCTGGTGGTGAACACCGCTTCGGCCTGCGGGCTGACGCCGCAGTATGACGGGCTGGAGAAGCTCTATTCGGACTACAAGGACCAGGGCCTTGTGGTGCTGGGCGTGCCCTGCAACCAATTCATGGGCCAGGAGCCGGGGACCGAGGCCGAGATCAAGGCCTTCTGCGAGACCCGCTTCAACATCGACTTCCCCCTGACCTCCAAGGAAGACGTGAAGGGCGACACCGCCCATCCCTTCTACAAGTGGGCGCTGGAGACCCTGGGCGAGTCCGCCGATCCGGCCTGGAACTTCCACAAGCTGCTGGTCGGCAAGGACGGCCAACTGATCCGCGCCTTCGGCCCCCGCACCGAGCCCCTGGCCGACGACATCAAGACCGCGGTTGAAGCCGCGCTCTAGTCTTCCAAAATGCGGCTGGTCTTCCGAGTGTCCGGCATCAGGACATAGACGACCAGGGAGGCGGCGATCACCGCGGTGACGTAGGTGTAGAAGCCGCTCTCCATGCCGCGGTGCTTGAACCACAGGCCCACGGCCTCGGCCGAGCCGCCGAACAGGGCGTTGGCGAAGGAATAGGGCAGGGCGACGCCCAGGGCCCGGATCTCGGCCGGGAACAGCTCGGCCTTCACCACCCCGTTGACCGAGGAATAGAAGGCGACCAGCACCATGCCGGCGCAGGTGAGCGCCAGGGCCGGCGCGATCTCGTGGGTGCGGGCCAGGGTCGAGAGCAGTGGCCAGGTCAGCAGGGTTCCTGCGATCCCGAAGGCGATCAGGATGGGCCGGCGGCCGATGCGGTCGGACAGGGCGCCCAACAGCGGATTGACCGCCATGAACACCACCAGCCCCACCGCCGTCATCCAGGTGGCGTCGGTCTTCGAGAAGCCCGAGGTGTTGACCAGGAACTTCTGAATGTAGGTGGTGAAGGTGTAGTAGCCGAGCGTGCCACCGGCGGTCAGGCCCATGACGATCAGGCTCTCGCGCGGGTGGCGGACGATCAGTTTCCAGGTCGTCGCCCGGTCTTCCGACTTGCCGGTGAAGGCCGGGGTCTCGTGCATGGTCCGCCGCAGCCAGAACACCAGCACCGCGAGCCCGCCGCCGATGAAGAAGGGGATGCGCCAGCCCCAGGCTTGCAGGTCCTCCGGCGACAGCAGGGCCTGGAGCGCGATCAGGGTGCCGGTGGCCAGGAGCTGGCCGGCGATCAGGGTGGTGTAGAAGATCCCCGACCAGAAGCCGCGATTATGTCGGGAGGCCATCTCGGCCATGTAGGTGGCGCTGGTGCCGTATTCGCCGCCCATGCTCAGGCCCTGGAGAATGCGGGCGGCGGTCAGCAGGATGGGGGCGGCGACCCCGATGCGGTCATAGCCGGGCGCCAGCCCGATGATCAGCGAGCCGGCGCACATCAGGCTGATGGACAGGGTCATGGCGGCCCGGCGCCCGACCCGGTCGGCGTAGAGGCCCATCAGCCAGGCCCCCACCGGCCGGGCCAGGAAGCCTACGGCGAACACCGCCGCGGCGCTCAGCAGCTGGGCCGTGCGGTCGCCGGCCGGAAAGAAGACCTTGGCGAAATAGAGGGTGAAGGCGGCGTAGACGAACCAGTCGAAGGTCTCGACCGTATTGCCCGCCGACCCGGCCAGGATGGAACGCAGCCGCGTGCGCGAACGGTCCGGCGCCATGTGTCTCCCCCCAAAGATTGGCCGGGATAGGACCGGTTTTCGTGCGGGCGTTCAACCGCCGCCTTGACCCTGCCCCTGCGGCAAGGTCAGTGAGGGGCATGACAGAGGCCCGGCCACGGGCCCGATCGGGAGAAACGTCATGAGCCGTCACCTGAACACCGCCCTGGAAGCGGTGCGCTTCATTCGCGCCCAGAAGGTTGAGGGCCGCGCCAAGTGGCGGCGGACGGACGAGGCCGACGGGATCGCCGACTACAGCCTCTATCATGGCGCCTGCGGGGTGATTTTGCTGCTGCTGGAGCTGCACGCCGCTGGCCAGGACCCAGGCGCCCTGGACGAGGCCATCGCCGCCGGTGAGGAGGTGGTCGAGTACCTGGCCAAGAAGGATCGGCTGTCGGTGTCCATGTCGACCGGTTGGCCCGGCTACGCCTTCGCCATGTCGGAGCTCGCGCGAGTCAGCGGCCGGGAGGATTTCCGCGCCTGCGCCGTGCGTTGCCTGGAAAAGCTCCATGCCCAGTCGACACCGCGCGGGGCCGGGATCGGCTGGATCGAGACCGCGCCCTTCGCCGACATCACCGGCTTTTCCGACGACCGCGAGATCTATGACCAGTCGGTGGGCGCGGCCGGCGCCGGCCTGCTGATGATCTACGCCCACCGCCAGGGCCTGCACGCCGAGGCTTTGAATTGGGCCAAGGCGGTGGCCGAGCGCCTGCTGGAGGTGGCCGAACCGGATCCCGACGGTCTGCGCTGGCGGCTGATGAACGACATGCCGTTCCCTTTCACCGCCCCCAACTTCGCCCACGGTGGAGCGGGCGTCGGCTACTTCCTGATCCAGCTGTTCCGCGAGACCGGCGACGCCCGCTATCTGGACGCCGCCCGCGAGGCCGCCCGCTACACCATGAGCCGGTCCAAGCCGATGGGGCAGGGCAAGTTGGTGGTGCACACCGAGGAAGCCCGTCGACCGATCTTCTATCTCGGCGCCTGCCACGGCCCGGCCGGCACCGGCCGGCTGTTGCTGGAGCTGCACGAGATCACCGGCGACGCCCATTGGCTGGAGGAGGCCAAGGCGCTGATGGAGGGCCTGACCGCCACCGGCGCGCCACGTACCCGGTCCGCGGGCTACTGGAACAATTTCGGCCAGTGCTGCGGCGACGCGGGCGTCGGCGAGTTCGCCCTGCTGATGGCCGCTCGCACCGGCGACGAGAGCTATCGTGAGCTGGCGCAAGCCTGTGCGGACGTGATCGAGGAAGCCTCCGACCTGAAGCCCGATGGCCGTCGCTGGGTCCAGGCCGAACACCGCGAGCGTCCCGACTTCCTGCAGGCCCAGACCGGCTACATGCAGGGCGCCGCCGGCATCGCAAGCTTCCTGTTGCACCTGGCCACCACCGAGGCGGGGGCGCCGGTGAAGATCGCGCTGCCAGACTGGCCCTCGGCCTGATCCATGACATCTGACGAGCCCCGACTGATCGGCCTGATCGGCGGGATCAGCGCCGAGAGTACGGCCTACTACTACCAGACGCTCAACCGCCTCGTGCGGGAGCGGCTGGGCGGGCTGCATTCGGCGCGGGTGCTGGTCTGGTCGGTAGACTTCGCCCCGGTGGCCGAACTTCAGGCCAAGGGCGACTGGGAGACCGCGGGCGCGCAGTTCGCCGAGATCGCCCGGCGGCTGGAGGCCGCGGGCGCCGAGGCGATCCTGATCGGGGCCAACACCATGCACCTGGTGGCCGAGACGGTTCAGGCCGCCATCGGGGTTCCGCTGATCCATATTGGCGAGGTGACGGCGCTGGCCCTGCGCGGCCTGGGTGCGCGGCGGGCCCTGCTGCTCGGCACGCGCTACACCATGGAGATGGGGTTCTACCGCGACCGTCTGGCGGCCCATGGCGTCGAGGCGGTGATCCCCGGCGAGGCGGATCGGGTCCGGCTACACGCCATCATCTATGACGAGCTTTGCCAGGGCGTCGTGAGCGAGGCCTCCAAGGCCGAGGTGCTGGCGATGATCGACCGCGCGGGGTCGGTGGATGCGGTGGTCTTTGCGTGCACGGAGATCGGCCTGCTGCTGAGCCCGGAGGATCTGGCGGCGCCGGTGGTGGACACCGCCATCGTCCATGCCGAAGCCGCCGTTGGGTTCGCCCTGGAGGCGGATGGGGTCTAAGGTCAAGGTTTTATAAATTCCAATGGCTTGAGCGCCGATTTTCGGACTGTTGGGACGCGCGGAACCGGTGATCACGGCGGGGGTTTAGCTGCCAACCCCAAGCCGGAGAAAATTCCTATGGCCGCGACCTCGAAATCTTCATCCAAGTCCTCCGCCAAGTCCGCCTCCAAGCGCCGCACACGCCGCACTGGGCGCCGGGACCCGCTGGCGATCAGCCTGCTGAAGAAGGATCATCGCGAGGTGGAGGGCTGGTTTGACGAGTATGAGCAGCTCGATGACGAGGGCGAGAAGCTGGAGCTTTTCAACAGGATCGCCCTGGCTCTGAAGGTCCACACCCGCATCGAGGAGGAGATCTTCTATCCCGAGACCCGCGCCGACGTGGAAGAGGACCTGCTGGACGAGGCCTATGTCGAGCATGACGGCGCCAAGAAGCTGATCGCCGAGATCGAGGCCATGGCCCCGGACGCGCCGCTGTACGACGCCAAGGTCAAGGTGCTGGGCGAGTACATCAAGCACCACGTCAAGGAAGAGGAGCAGGCCGGCGGCATGTTCGCCCAGGCCAAGCGGGGCGACGAGGACCTGGACGCCATGGGCGAGCGGCTGCAGGCCCGCAAGGAAGAGCTGATGGCCGAGCTTGGTGGCCCGCGCGCGCACTAGCGGGGGTAAGGGTTGCCCCAATCTGCGACCTTATTGCGCCCCGGTCAGTCCTCTTCCCAGGGGGGCAGGTCCAGGCGACCCTGAACCGGCCCCTCCGGCTTTGGCGCGGGTTGGCGCCGGGGCCTGGGCTCTGGTGGCGGCTCAAGCCGGAAATCGTCGACGGCGGGCGAGGGGGGCTGAGGCTCGGGCTCCGGCTCGGGCGCAGCCGGCGGCGGTTCGGGCGGCGCCGGGGGTGGCGGC